>NZ_JBFTQG010000021.1:0-110698 GCF_056398885.1 Cupriavidus sp. 01T418 | reverse complement strand
GCGTTGAGCCRAGCTCARCGCGGCCACCGTTTATGCCTGGTGACCATAGCGAGTTGGAACCACCCCTTCCCATCCCGAACAGGACCGTGAAACGACTCCACGCCGATGATAGTGCGGATACCCGTGTGAAAGTAGGTAATCGCCAGGCTCTCCCTTGAAACCCCCCCAGTACGAAAGTACTGGGGGGTTTTGCTTTTGCGGCTTCAACTCAGATGCTGCCGGTAGAGCCGGTAATTCTCGTCATCGAAGCAGACGAAACTCACCTGCGCGATACTGGGCGCCGCGGCGAGTGCCTTGCGAACTGCGGTGATGGCAATATCCACGGCGCGCTCGCGCGGGAAGCCGTAGATGCCGGTACTGATATTGGGAAAGGCGATGGTGCGCAGCTTGTGATGCGCGGCCAGCGCGATGCTTGCCTGGTAGGCGCTGGCGAGCAGGGCGTCTTCATCGTGGCTGCCCCCTTGCCAGACGGGGCCGACCGCATGGATGACGTAAGGCGCTGGCAGCAGGCCGCCGGTGGTGATCACCGCCTGGCCGGTGGGGCAGCCGCCCTTGGATTCGCGGATGTCGCGGCAGGCAGCCATGATGGCGGGGCCGCCGGCGCCGTGGATGGCGCCATCGACGCCGCCGCCACCGAGCAAGCCGCTATTGGCGGCGTTGACGATGGCGTCGACTTCCATGCGGGTGATGTCTCCGTGCAAGACCTGCAGGTGTTCCCCTGTCATGACCTTCTCTCCGTGCTGGTTGGATAAAGCTGGATCGCCCCGGCTGTTCCGCGCACCTGTGCTGCCGGCCCGCCGCGGCACTTACATGGATTCCGCCAGCATACGCCGATAATCCGCGGCGCTGGCCTCTTTTGGATTGGTCTTGTGGCAATGGTCCACCAGCGCGCCGGCGATCACCTGGTCGAACATGTCTTCGGTGACGCCCATCTGCCGCAAGCCGGTGGGCAGTCCGAGGCGCGCCGTCATGTCGTGCACGGCCTGGGCCAGGTCGGCGCCCTCGGGCAGGCCCATGGCATGGCGCAGGCGGGCGTAGCGGTTGTCGCGCACCACGCTGGGCGCGTCGGCGTTGAAGCGCAGCACTGCCGGCATCACCACCGCGTTCAGGGTGCCATGGTGCAGGCCGGTCTTGCCGTCCACCTTGAGGCCGCCGAGCGGGTGCGACAGCGAATGCACGCAGCCCAGGCCTTTCTGGAAGGCCATGGCGCCCTGCATGGAGGCGCTCATCATGTTCAGCCGTGCGTCGCGGTCCTGGCCGTCGCGCGTGGCGCGTTCGATGTGCTTCCAGCCGCGCTCCAGGCCGTCGAGGGCAATGCCGTCGGCGGGCGGGTTGAAGGCAGGCGCCAGGAAGGTCTCCACGCAATGCGCGATCGCGTCCATACCCGTGGCGGCGGTCAGGCCGGGCGGCAGGCCGAGCGTCAGGCCCGGATCGCAGATGGCCGACTTCGGCAGCAAATGCCAGGAGTGGAAGCCGAGCTTGCGGCCGTCTTGCAGGATGATGATGGCGCCGCGCGCGACTTCGCTGCCTGTGCCCGAGGTGGTCGGCACGGCGATCAGCGGCGCGGCGCGCCCGGTGATCTTGCCGCTGCCGCCTTCGATCGTGGCGTAGGTGGTCAGCTCGCCCGGATGCGTGGCGAGGATGGCAATGCCCTTGGCCAGGTCGATGGAGGAACCGCCGCCCACCGCCACCAGCCCGTCGCAACCGCTGTCCCGGTACTGCGCGGCGGCCTTCTTGACCATCGCCTCGGTCGGGTTGGAGGGCGTTTCGTCGAACACCTCGTGCGGCAGGCCGCCCAGCGCGTCGATGGCATGCCGGGCCACCCCGGCGGCGACCACGCCTTTGTCCGTGACGATCAGCGGGCGTCGGATGCCGATGCGCTCGCACTCCGCCTTGAGCTGGCCGATGGTGCCGAAATCCAGATGGATGTGGGTCAGGTAATAAATGAAGGCCATCTATGCTGTCTCCGTCGGTGAGGATTTTCTTTTTTTGTGACGATGGCCGATGATCGCGCAAAACCTGCCGATCTGACCAGCCCCAGGTAAATTTCCTATGTTTGGCTGCGGAAACATATGAAAGCGTACTAAAATCGAACGATCGTTCACAATTCGGACATCCGGCAGGCCGCGGCTGCCGGCGCTTCGGTTTGCCGAAGGTTCGTTGCCACTGCACTGACCCTCCTATGTTCGCTGTTCCGCCTAATCCGACCCCCGCGTCCGACCAGCCCGCGCCTGCCTCGTCCGGCATGCCGCAGGTACCGCTCGACCCGCAGATAGCGGCACTGCTGGCGCTGATCGGGCGGGTCAAGCGCCCATCCATCCACGAACTGGACCCGGCCGACGCCAAGATCGCCTACGAGAAGAGCGCGCCCATCATGGATATCGCACCGCTGCCGGTGCACAGCGTGGAAAACCTGGCAGTGGCCGCGCGCGATGGCTACGACATCCCGGTGCGCCTGTATGCGCCGCGCGAAGCCAACTGGGCCGAGCCGCTGCCGCTGTTGCTGTATTTCCACGGCGGCGGCTTCACCGTGGGCAGCATCAATTCGCATGATCCGCTGTGCCGGCTGCTGTGCGGGCAGGCCGATTGCATGGTGTTGTCGGTGGATTACCGGCTTGGCCCGGAGTGGAAATTCCCCCACGCGGCGAACGACGCATTCGACGTGATGCAGTGGGTGTTCAACGAGGCCGCGCGCCTGGGCGCCGACGCCTGCCGCATTGCCCTGGGCGGCGACAGCGCGGGCGGCACGCTCGCCGCCGCGTGCGCGGTGCATGCGCGCGATCTCGGCCTGGCGCCAGTGCTGCAGATGCTGATCTACCCCGGCACCTGCGCCCGCCAGGACACGCCCTCACACCGCGCACTGGCCGAAGGCTACCTGCTGACCGGGCCGATGATCCAGTGGTTTTTCTCGCAATACCTGGACGGCGAAGCCAGCCGCGACGACTGGCGCTTTGCTCCGCTCGACGGTGGGGGCAAAGGCGCCAATGTGCATGGCTGCTGTCCCGCCTGGATCGCCGTGGCCGGCTACGATCCGCTGCACGACGAAGGTGTGGCCTACGCCGCCAAGCTGCGTGCTGCGGGCGTGCCGGCGCAACTGGCCGACTACCCGGGCATGATCCACGATTTTTTCAAGCTGGGACGCTTCGTTCCCGCGGTGGCCGGCGCCCATGGCGATGCGCTCGCCGCCTTGCGCCAGTCCTTCGGCGGAGGCTGAACGCCGGCAGCCAGATCGAAGCGGTCGCAGAACCCCGGACTTGATGGCTTTACCCGTAGTGCATCACCGTAGTGCATCATTTGTACCAGCAATTCCAATAGCGACAGGAGACATAGATCCATGCAACGCCGCCATTTCCTCGCCCAAGTGGGCGGACTCGCCGCCACCGCGGCAATTCTCGGGCTGGCCAGCGCGCCGGCCCTGGCGCAGGCGGACAATTTCCCACAACGGCCGATCCGCCTGATCATCGGCTATACCGCCGGCGGCTCCACCGACCTGCCGTTCCGCGTGCTGGCAGAAAACGCTTCCAGGATCTTCGGCCAGCCGGTGATCATCGAGAACAAGCCGGGTGCGGGCGGCGTGCTGCCCGCACAGCTGATGCAATCGACCCAGCCGGACGGCTACACGCTGGCGCAGGTAGCGATGCCGGTCTACCGCCTGCCGTACACCACCAAGATCAACTGGGATCCGGTCAAGGACCTGTCCTACGTGATCAACCTGGCCGGCTACTCGTTCGGCCTGGTGGTCCCGGCGGATTCGCCGATCAAGACCATGCAGGAATATATTGCCTATGCGAAGGCCAACCCGGGCAAGCTGACCTACGGCTCGCCGGGCTCGATGACCACGCTGCACCTGACCATGGAAGAACTGGCCATGAAGCAGAACGTGCAGTTCTCGCATATCCCCTACAAGGGCAACTCCGAATCGATGCAGGCCCTGCTGGGCGGGCACGTGATGTCAGTGGCCGATACCCCGGCCTGGGCACCATATGTGGAATCGGGCAAGCTGCGGTTGCTGTCGACCTGGGGCGAGAAGCGCTCGGCGCGCTTCCCCAATGTGCCGACGCTCAAGGAGCTGGGCCTGGGCATCGTGCAGACCTCGCCGTTCGGCGTGGTGGCGCCCAAGGGCACCGACCCCAAGATCGTCAAGAGGCTGCACGACGGTTTCAAGAAGGCCATGGAAATGCAGAACTACCGCGATGCGCTGGCCAAGTTCGACATGGAGCCGTTCTACATGAGCAGCGAGCAGTACGCCAGGTTCGCTGCCGAAACGGTCAAGAAGGAAAAGGCCATCATCGACAAGCTGGGTCTGGCCAAGCCGCAATAACCGCGTAATAAGCGCGTAATAACCGCGCAACAACTGCGCATAGCCAGCATTGAGCCGGCGCCGCCCTGTCCGGGGCCGGCGCCGGCTTCATATTGGGCCGGTCTTCGGCCGGCAATCAAGGGGGAATACCGCCATGGCAAAGGAAGATTTTCGTCACAGCATGCCGTTGCGCGTGCGCTGGGCGGAGGTGGATCCGCAGTCGATCGTTTTCAACGCGCACTACCTGACCTATTGCGATATCTGCGTGACGGAGTACTGGCGGGCGGGGGGCATCCGCTATCCGGAGGACGTGCTGCACGCGCATGGCGTGGACATCTTCGTGGTGAAGTCCACGCTGGAGTATCACGCGTCGGCGCGCTTTGACGACGTGCTCGACATCCGCGGCCGCATCGCACGCCTGGGCCGCTCCAGCATGCTGTTCCGCGTGGAGATGTATCGCGGCGACGAGCACCTGATAACGGGCGAAATCGTCTATGTCTGCGCCGATCCGGCGACGCAGAAATCGGCGCCGATTCCCGGACCGGTGCGGGAAACCATCACGGCTTATGAAGTGGCGAAGCCTGACGCCTGATCCCTGACGCCTGATGCGCTCAGCCCTTCAGGTAAGGCTTGAGCCAGCCCAGCCCGGCGGAGGTTCCCGCGCGAGGGCGATACTCGCAGCCGATCCAGCCGTCGTAGCCGAGCCCGTCGATCACCTCGAACAGGTAGGGATAGTTGAGCTCACCCAGGTCCGGCTCGTGCCGCTCGGGCACCCCGGCAATCTGGATATGCCCGATGCCGGCGAAGTCGCGCTTGAGCTTGACGGCGAGGTCGCCTTCCACGATCTGGCAGTGGTAGCAGTCGAACTGCACCTTCAGGTTGGCCGCGCCGACTTCCTTGCAGATGGCCTGGCCGTCATCCTGGCGGTTGAGGAAATAGCCGGGCATGTCGCGGGTGTTGATCGGCTCGATCAGCACCGTGATGCCTTGTGCCGCAGCGGCGCGCGCGGCGTGCGCCAGGTTTTCGAGGTAGCTGGCGCGATGGCGGGCACGGTCGGCGCCGGCAGGCAACAGGCCCGCCATCACGTGGACCTTGTCGTTGCCGATCACGGCGGCGTATTCCAGCGCGTGGCCGAAGGCGTCGCGGAAATCGGCCTCGCGGCCGGGCAGGGCGGCCATGCCGCGCTCTCCGGCGTTCCAGTCGCCCGGGGGCGCGTTGAACAGGGCCTGCGTTAGGCCGTTGGCGTCGAGGCGCGCACGGATCTCGGGGGCGGCATGCTCGTAGGGGAAGAGGTACTCCACTGCCTTGAAGCCGTCCGCCGCCGCAGCGGCGAAGCGGTCCAGGAAGGCGTGCTCGGTGTACATCATCGACAGGTTGGCGGCAAAGCGCGGCATGCGGTGCTCCAGGAGAAGAAAAGGATTTTTGGCGGTTGACCCGCCTGGCAGGCGTGAGCCAGACCAGGCCGGCGCCGAGCACCGGCATGGCCGACAGGACATACATGCTCGACTGCATGCTGTGCGTCAGGTCGGTCGGGCAGCCCACCATGTACGGTGCCACAAAGCCAGCCAGGTTGCCCACCGAATTCTGTACGACAAGCGGCGGTGCGCGACAAGCGGAGTATCATGGCGGCCCGCGCCCGCGCTGTTTTCTCGTTTTCCGCATCAGACACACCATGACGATCACCATCCGCCTCGCCCCCTGGTCCGAAGTCCGCGACACCGCGCGCGCCATCCGCTACGCCGTCTTCGTCGAAGAGCAGGGCGTGCCCGTGGAACTGGAATGGGACGAATGGGATGAGCCCAGCTGGCACGCGCTGGCGCTGGCCGGGGATGGCAGCGCGCTGGCCACCGGCCGCCTGCTGCCGGACGGCCATATCGGCCGCATGGCGGTGCTCAAGGCGGCGCGCGGCAGCGGCGTCGGCGCCCTGGTCCTGGATGCGCTGATGGCCAAGGCCGCCGAGCTTGGCTATCCCGAACTGGTGCTTAATGCGCAGCGCTACGCGGCACCGTTTTATGCGCGCGTGGGCTTCGAGCAGGTTGGCGAAGCGTTCGAGGAAGCCGGCATTCCTCACGTGGAAATGCGCAAGCGGCTGGGTTAAGCGCGCCATCTCCAACTTTTTTACAGTCGCCTTGCCTCGTCACCGCGCTGATGCCTGAAATCCGTTCCCGTCTGCTGCAAGCCTTGGCAGATGCCACGCCTGCCCTCGATCTTGCCTCTGCTCCGGCCGGAGACCCCCCTGCCGGCGAAGACTTGCTGGCGGCATGGTTACGCCCATGGCTGGCGGACCAATGCCTGGTGCAGGTCGACTGGCGGGATTTCAGCACGCTGGGCGTGCAAGCGGTGGCGGCGCTCGCCACGCTGCGCGCGGCAGGGGTGTCGGCCATCGATGTCGACGATCTCTATGACGAGGACGGGATTCCGCTAGGCGGCGATGACAACGAGTTCGACATGGAGCCGGCAGCCCTCTACCTGGCGCACGTCAACCGCGAACTGGCGCCGCACGGCATGCAGTTGCTGGAGATCGGGCATTTCGAGGACGCCTGGCTGCTGGCCGTGCGCAACGACCCGGGCGCCATTCGCGCGCTGAACGCGGCATTGCGCCCGCTAGGCCTGGTGGTCCATCAGTATCAGTATTGAGCCGCCTCAGCGCGGCGCCTGCACCGAGCCGGCATCGCGGGCAACCCGCAGGTGGCCGCGGTACGACACCTCGCCGGTACGGCCGTTGGAGTCGAAGCTGCGCTCGCAGAGTTCGAAGCGGCCATCGTGGCGTACGCGCAGCACCGTGCTGGCGCGGGTGCCGTAGCTGGGCGAGCGGATGAACGCCGAGGACAGCAGCTTTTCCCACTCCGGTGTCACGCCGGTGCTGGGCAGCTCGCAATCCAGCGCCTGGCGGTCATTGGCCAGCAGCTCGAAATAGGGATCGGCGCTGGCGCCGGGCTGGCCGGTGTCGGCTGCCACGGCTTGCGCAAGCGCGCCGACACGGCTGCGCACCTTGGGCCAGGGGGTATCGAGCAAGGCGTTGGACAGGCCATAGAGCCCGGGCTTGAGGCGCTGCGGATGGGGTGCTGCGCCACGGTTGCTGTACCACCAGAGTTCGCGCAGGTCGCAGGCCAGCAGGTTGAAGCCGTTGTAGGCGCCGGCGCGCGGCTGCAGTCCGGACAGATAGGATTCGGGATCGCTATTGCCACGCAGGAATCCGGCCACCAGCTCGCCGCGCGAGCGGGCATCGGTGCGTTTTTCGGTAGGTGCGCGGTAGTTGGTCAGGGCGGCAAAGCGGCCGTCGCCGGCCAGGCCCATCCATGTGCCCGGCTCGCCGATCACTTCCGCCAGGTCGCGGCCGGCCAGTACATTGGGGGCATCTTCCCACCAATGCACGGGCGCCGCGGGGCGGGCATAGAACTCGTCGCGGTTGCCGGCCACCACCAGCGCATAGTCCGGGTGCGATTGCCAGGCGGCCAGAATCAGGCACATAACGCTTCCTTTACTGCGTTCACTACGGTCACGGCAATGACTGCAATTGCTGCAATGACTGCGGTTTCATCCTTCGGGTAACCACCGCGGCGCGGTGCGCCAGGTGCCGCCATCAGAGCTGGTCCAGATCGACAAAGCGCTCGACCTGCCGTTCGCCGCTGATAAATTCCTGCAGCCCGCTCTGCCGCCACAGGCCATCGAGCAACAGATCGAAGGCAGGCGGCACGTCGGCATAAGCCTCCATCCAGGTCTGCATGCCGTCGCGCGATTCGGGCCTGCGTAGGAGCGTACCACCAATTCCGCCGGCTTCGGCAACGGTCTCCATCCAGCGATGCCAATGCGGCAGCGCGGCATCAGCCAGCGTTTCCGGCACCCGGAAATAGACGTAGAGGTGGTCGCTCATGACAGTCTCCTGCGCGCGGCGGGTGGTTCAGGCGGCGTCGCCAATGGGTACCGCGTAGGGCAGTTCGCCCACGCGCACCGGGCTGCCGCTTGCGCTACCCAGGTGCAGGGCGCCACCGGCGGCATCGATCTTGAGTTCGGCCAGGCCGTCCCAGCCGCCTTGCGGCGCGGCGGCGGCATTGACCACCATGCCGCAGGGCTGCTCGGGATCCTCGGGGCGGAAGATCTCGGCGGCCGCGGCCGGTGCTTCGCCTTCGCCGTGGATCAGCCACATGCGGCGCTTGAGCGTGCCTCGGTACTGGCTGCGCGCCACGATTTCCTGGCCCGGATAGCAGCCCTTGCGAAAGCTTACGCCGCCGACGAGTTCCAGGTTGATCATCTGCGGCACGAACTGCTCCTGGGTGGCCAGCGCGATGCGCGGCACGCCGGCCTGCACCTCCAGCCAGTCCCACACCGCCATGTCCGCCGGCAGCAGGTGCGCCGACAGCGCGGCCTGCATATCGGCGGCCTGTTCGGCCGGCAGCACCACCTGCCAGCGCGGCAGGCCGGCGCCGTCGGCGAGCCGGATCACGGTGGCGGCAGCCGCGGCGGCAGTCGACCAGGGCTCGGCGGGGGCGGGCAGGCCCGCCGCCTGCAGTGCCGCGGCGGCGCCGGCGCCCGCCACGCCCAGCACGGCGCGCTCGGACGTCAGGTCGGACAAGCGCGCCTTGGCGCGCAGCAGGAACATCGACAGGCGCTTCTGGATGGCGGGCTGCAGGTCCGCCGACAGTTGCAGCACAATGCCTTCTTCGTCCCGCCAGACCAGGAAGCTGGCGAGCAGGCGGCCCTTGGCCGAGCAGTAGCCGGCCACGCGGGCGGTGCCAATGGCAAGATCGTCGACGGCGTTGGTCAGTTGGGTGTGCAGGAAACCGGCGGCATCGTCGCCGGCAACCCGGATCAGGCCCAGTTGCGCGGGCCTGCAGACGACTCCGCGCTGGCGTACGGCTTCGAACTGGGTGGCGAGGTCTGGGGAAGGGGAATTCATGGCAGGTATCGCAAGCAAGGGGGGGCGCTGGGCAGCGCCGGATCAAAGGTGCAAAGGCCTACAGCAGGCAACAAATCGCTACAAAAGGCTAACGGGCCGCAACGGCCGGCAAATCACAGCGAAAGCGGCCGCGAAAGGCGCGGCAACTGGCGCAAAACCGGTGCCACCAGGCCAGGTTGGCGGTATCCGCCGGATATCCGGCATATGGGGCGCGCTCGTGGCGGTGCAAGGCTCCCGGTATTATATGAGGCTGTCGCCATTTCAGCCGGCGCCCTGCGCGATTGACGCAGCGCGCCGCCGGCGTTGCCGGGACGCACGATGCGCCGCCATACTTTGCCCTACATGAAACGTCTTTTCCTGCGACTGACCCTGGTCGCCGTGGTTTTCGCGATTGCCGCTGCCGGTGCCTTTGCCTGGTGGGCCACTCATCCACTCCAGCTTTCGGTCTCGCCGATCGAAGTGGTGATCAAGCCCAACTCCAGCGTGGCCAGCGTCGGCCGCCAGATCGAACGCGGTGGCGTGCGCATGGATCCGCGCCTGTTCGCCTTGCTGGTGCGCCTTACCGGCCACGGCGGCGACCTCAAGGCTGGCGGCTACGAGTTCGACAGCACCGCCACGCCGTTGTCGGTGGTCGGCAAGATCGCCCGTGGCGAGGTCAACCACTACGTGCTCACCGTGATCGAAGGGTGGGAATTCCGCAAGATGCGCGCAGCCGTGGATGCGCACCCGGCGCTCAACCACGATAGCCGCGGCTTGTCCGATGCGGAGCTGATGAAGGCGATCGGTGCGCCTGAGCCAGCCCCGGAGGGCTTGTTCTTCCCCGACACCTACCTGTTTGCGCGCGGCAGCAGCGACCTGGAACTGTACCGCCATGCCTACCGCGCGATGCAGCGCCGCCTGACCGATGCCTGGAATGCGCGTGCCCCCAACCTGCCTTACAAGTCGCCCTATGACGCGCTGATCATGGCGTCCATCGTGGAAAAGGAAACCGGCCAGTCGGTCGAGCGCTCGCTGATTGCCGCCGTGTTCGTCAACCGCCTCAGGAAGGGCATGATGCTGCAGACCGATCCCACCGTGATCTACGGCCTGGGCGAAGCGTTCGACGGCAATATCCGCAAGCGCGACCTGCAGACCGACACCCCTTACAATACCTACACCCGTAACGGCCTGCCGCCCACCCCGATCGCCTTGCCCGGGCTGGCCTCGCTGGCCGCGGCCACCGCGCCGGCGCCGTCCGATGCGCTGTACTTCGTGGCGCGCGGCGACGGCAGCAGCCATTTCTCCAACTCGCTTCCCGAACACAACCGCGCGGTAGATAAGTACCAGCGCGGCAAATAAGTCTCTCCATGCGCGGAAAATTCATTACATTCGAAGGTATCGACGGTGCTGGCAAGAGCACCCACGTGGAGTGGGTGGCGCAGCGCCTGCGCGCCCGTGTGGCCGGCAATGCCGCCGTTGTCACCACCCGCGAGCCGGGCGGCACGCCGCTTGGCGAGGACCTGCGGCAGTTGCTGCTGCATCGCAAGATGCATCTTGAAACGGAGGCCTTGCTGATGTTCGCGGCTCGCCGCGAGCATATTGCCGAAGTCATCGAACCGGCCCTGGCCCGGGGCGACTGGGTTGTTTCCGACCGCTTCACCGATGCCACCTTCGCTTACCAGGGTGGTGGCCGCGGCTTGCCGCGCGCCCGGCTCGAAGTGCTGGAGGCCTGGGTGCAGGACGGCCTGCAGCCGGACCTCACGCTGCTGTTCGACGTGCCGCTGGAGACCGCCAGCGCACGCCTGGCCAGCGCCCGCGAGCCCGACAAGTTCGAGGCCGAGTCTCGTGCCTTCTTCGACCGCACCCGGCAGGAATACCTACGCCGCGCGGCGGAATCCCCGCAGCGGTTCCGGGTCATCGACGCCACCCGGACCATCGCCGAGATTCAGGTAGAGCTTGAGAAAATCATGGCAACGCTTTGAATCAACATCACTATTTGCAGTCTGTGATCGTGGCCGGAACGATGGAAGCCGCCGCTGCGCGTCTTGCCCGCAATCTGCGTTGTCACACGAAGATCTAACCCTAACTCACTGATTCGCATGCTTTATCCCTGGCAGAAAGAAGACTGGCAACGGCTGAACGCGCTGCGCGAGCGGCTCCCGCATGCCTTGCTGATCCACGGCCAGCAAGGCATCGGCAAACGCGACCTGGCGCTGCATTTCGCCCAGGGACTGCTGTGCGAAACCCCGCGGCCCGACGGCCAGCCCTGCGGCACATGCGCCGCCTGCCACTGGTTCAGCCAGGGTAACCATCCGGACTTCAGCGTGGTTCGCCCGCAAGCCATGGAGGCCTTGGGCGAGGTCGAGACCGACGAGAGCGGCAAGAAGAAGGCCCCCAGCAAGGTGATCCGCATGGAGCAGGTGCGGGCCCTGATCGATACGGTCGGCATCGGCACGCACCGCGCCGGCCTGCGGCTGGTGGTCGTCTATCCGCTCGATGCGCTGCAAAGCGAAGGGGCCAACGCCCTGCTCAAGACGCTGGAAGAGCCGCCGCCGTCCACCGTGTTCCTGCTGGTGACCGATCGCCTGGACCGGGTGCTGCCCACCATCCTGTCGCGCTGCCRCCAGTTTTCCGTGCAGCGGCCTTCCGCCGCCGAGGCCATGGCGTGGCTGGGCAGCCAGGGCGTGGGCGATGCCGAGGCCCAACTGGCGCTGGCGGGCGGCTCGCCGCTGAGCGCGCTGCATGCCGCCGAAGCGGAAGAGCAGCCGCTGCAGCGCTGGCTGGTGAGCCAGCTTGGTGCCGCCGCCGCCTTCGATGCGCTGGCGGCAGCCGAGCACGTTCAGAAAATGCCGGTGCCATCAGTGCTTGGCATCCTGCAGCGCTGGACGTACGATTTGCTGTCGGCGCGCCTGGCCGCGGCTCCGGGTCCGCGTTACTTCCCGCGCGAACAGGCGGTGCTGGCGCGTTGCGCACAGGCCACCGATGCGCACCGGCTGCAGGCTTTCTCCACGCGGCTGCTGAATCATCGCCGCAGCGAGAACCACCCGCTGGCGGCGCGCCTGGTCATGGAAGCCGTGTTTCTTGAGTACAGGCAGTTGTTTCAACCAGCCTGAGCAGTCGGGCAAGTCCGGCTAGTCCGGCTAGTCCAGCGAGTCCGATGGGTTCGATCAGTCCAATAAGGCCTTAAGGCCATGAAGTGAACAAGGGGTCAGTCATGAATACAGAAGTGACAGGGGCACGGGGCGCCGACGCTCCCGGCGCCACAGGCGCAGGCGGGGCGGGCGGCATTGGGGCGCCGACAGTTCCGGGCGCCGCTTCCCGGCCGAACGTACTTTCGCTTTCGATCAAGGACCAGGCAGGATTGCATGCCGCCTATATGCCGTTCCTGCAACGCGGGGGGATCTTCGTGCCGAGCAACCGGCCTTTCCGGCTGGGCGAACAAGTGTTCCTGGTGCTGTCGCTGCTGGACAGGCCGCAGAAGTACCAGATTGCCGGCCAGGTGGCATGGATCACGCCCGTCGGCACGCCGAACAAGACACCGGGGATCGGGATCCACTTGCCCGACGACGAGAATGGCCGCAACCTGCGCCGTGCCGTGGAAGAAATCCTGGGCAAGACAATCGAATCGGGCAAGCCGACGCAGACTTTATAATTGACCTTGGGTTTCTCATCCAAGCTATTGTTTTGAAAGATTTTTAAAATGAGTGATTCCGATTTTTCCGTTCGGGTCGCGGAGCAGCGCGACCTCGCTGCCATTGTCGCCATCTACAACAGCACCGTGGCATCGCGCATGGTTACGGCGGATACGGAGCCGGTCGCGGTGGATTCGCGCCAGGCCTGGTTCGACAACCACCGGCCCGAGCGCCGGCCCCTGTGGGTGGCGGAGGACCGGGACGGGAAGATGGCCGGCTGGCTCAGCTTTTCCGACTTCTATGGCCGCCCGGCCTATGGCGCCACCGCGGAAGTCTCGATCTACCTCGATGCCGGCCGCAGGGGTCAGGGGCTGGGACGCTTCCTGCTGCAGCAGGCCATTGCGCATGCGCCGCAGATTGGGGTCAAGACCCTGTTGGGTTTTATCTTCGGCCACAACGCGCCCAGCCTGGGCCTGTTCACTTCGCTGGGTTTCGAGCGCTGGGGCAACCTGCCGCGCGTGRCGGTGCTCGACGGGGTCGAGCGCGACCTGATCATCCTCGGCCGGCATCTGACCAGGCCTGAAGAACAATCCTGAGGGGCGGGGCGCCCAGGGCGCCGTCTGGTGATCCGCCACGGGCGCGTGGGCGCGACCGGATACAATAGCGGGTGGCGCCGCTCGCGGCGGCGCCACCATCCGGAAACCGCCCCAATGTTTGTCGATTCCCACTGCCATCTAGACTTTCCCGAACTGGCCGAGCGCTTGCCCGAACTGCTGGAGAACATGCGTGCCAACCAGGTAACGCATGCGCTGTGCATCTCGGTCACGCTGGAAGATTTTCCGCGCGTGCTGGCGCTCGCCGAGCAGCATCCGCATCTGTATGCCTCGGTCGGCGTCCATCCCGACCACGAGGAGGGCGAGGAGCCCACGCTGGAGCGCCTGCTGGCGCTGTTGGCGCATCCGCGCGTGGTCGGCACCGGCGAGACCGGGCTCGACTACTACCGCCTGAACGGCCGCAGCATTGCCGACATGGAGTGGCAGCGCGAGCGTTTCCGCACCCATATCCGCGCCGCGCGGCAGACCGGCAAGCCGCTCATCATCCATACCCGTTCTTCCGCCGACGACACCCTGCGCCTGATGCGCGAGGAAGACGCGCGTGCCGCCGGCGGGGTGATGCATTGCTTTACCGAAAGCTGGGACATTGCCCGGCAATCCCTGGATGAAGGCTTCCATATCTCGTTTTCCGGCATCGTGACGTTCAAGAACGCGCTGGAGTTGCAGGAAACCGCGCGCAAGATACCGCTGGACCGCATGCTGATCGAGACCGATTCGCCCTACCTGGCCCCCGTGCCTTACCGCGGCAAGACCAACCAGCCGGCCTGGGTGCGCCATGTTGGCGAGTTCATCGCCAATCTGCGCGGCATGCCGGTCGAAGCGTTGGCGGAGCAAACGACCGACAATTTCTTCCGTCTTTTCAAGCATATAGATAGGAAAGCTCATGCTTAATATGAAAACTGTCCGGCGCCTCGCCGCTGTCGCTGCCCTGCTTTCCGGCACCATCGCCTGGGCGGCGCCCGTGGACGACATGCGCAAGGCAGTGGAGTTCGACGACGTCAAGGCCGCCCAGAAGATGCTGGCGCGCGGCGTCGATCCCAACCTGGTGGACGCCAAAGGCAATCCCATGCTGGTGGTGGCGTTGCGGGAGAAGTCGCTGAAAGTGGCCGAGGCGCTGATCCGGGCCAAGGATATCGATTTCGACAAGACCAATGCGGCTGGCGAGACGCCGCTGATGATGGCCAGCCTGCAGAACGAGATCAGCATGGTCAAGCTGATGGTCGACCAGATGGAGGTTGAGATTAACAAGACGGGCTGGACGCCATTGCACTACGCGGCGACCAACGGCAATAACGAGATTGTTAAATTCCTGGTCGACCACGCGGCTTATATTGACGCGGAAAGCCCCAACGGCACCACGCCGCTGATGATGGCGGCACGCGGCGGCCATATCGAGACTGTCAAGCTGCTGCTGGATGAAGGTGCCGACATGCGGCTGAAGAACCAGCAGGCCATGACGGTGATCGATTTCGCCGAGCGCTACCACCAGAAGGAAATCGCCGAGGGCCTGAAATCGCGCTGGCAGAAGCTGTATCCGCAGACGCCGCTGAGCGCGCAGCCCCCGCAGAAGGGCTGGAACTGAGCCACGGGAACCGCGCCGGCTGGTCCGGGCGGTTCCTGCCCCGGCGCCTATACGTCGTCCGCCAGGCGCACGCCGGTGAACTGCCAGCGCTGGTGCGGGTAGAAGAAGTTGCGGTAGCTGGAACGGATATGCGATTCCGGCGTCACGCAGGAGCCGCCGCGCAGCACCATCTGGCTGCACATGAACTTGCCGTTGTATTCCCCCACCGAGCCGGCGGTCGGCCGGAAGCCGGGATAGGGCTGGAAGGGGCTGGCGGTCCATTCCCACACATCGCCAAACATCTGCCGCAGCGCACCCGAGGTGTTCTGCCGGTCAGGCAGCGGCCGCAGAATCCGTCCTTCGATAAAATTCCCGGTGGCCGGCAGGTTGCGCGCCGCGTGCTCCCATTCCGCCTCGGTCGGCAGGCGGCGCTCGGCCCAGCGGGCGAAGGCATCGGCCTCATAGAAGCTGACATGGGTGACCGGGCTGTCCGGATCGACTGGCTGCATACCGCGTAAGCTCATCTGCCACCAGGTGCCCTCGCGTTCCTCCCAGTACAGCGGTGCCTCGATGCCCTGTTCGCACACCCAGCGCCATCCATCCGACAGCCAAAGGCCGGCGGTACTGTAACCGCCGTCTTCGATGAATTCGAACCACTGGTGGTTGCTGATGGGGTGGGAGCAGAGCTGGTAGGGCTGCAGCAGCACATTGTGGCGCGGGCTTTCGCAATCGAAGGCAAAGCCGTCGCTATCGTGGCCGATGGCGACGACGCCGCCGGCAAAGGGGATCCATTCCGCGGCCGGGCGAGGGTCGGCGATGACGGGCACCAGCAACTCCGGCGCAAAAGCCGGCTTCAGCGGATTCTGCGCGAACAAGTGGAGGATGTCGGTCAGCAGCAGTTCCTGGTGCTGCTGTTCGTGGTTCAGGCCAAGCTCGATCAGGGCAGCCTCGGCATCCGTCTGGGCGCTTGTCAGCAGCCCGAGCATGGTTTCGTCGACCGCCTCCCGGTAAGCCAGGATCTCGTCCAGCGAAGGCCGCGAGAGCAATCCCCGGCGCGGGCGCGGGTGGCGGGCGCCGACCGATTCGTAATAGGAATTGAACAGGTAGCGGTACTGCGGATCGACCGGCTCGTAGTCCGGGATGCGGGCCGTCAGCACGAATTCCTCGAAGAACCAGGTGGTATGCGCCAGGTGCCATTTGGCCGGGCTGGCGTCGTCCATCGACTGCACCGTGGCGTCGGCGTCGGTCAGGTCGGCGACCATGGCCTCGGTGGCCGAGCGGACGTGGCGATACCGGGCAAGCAGGGCTGGCTCGTGCGGAGGATGCACGGCGCTGGCAGGCAGCAGGGCAGAGGACATGCGGGCTCCCTTATTGATCTTGCGGGACAGGTTCCGATCCAGGCCCGCGCATCATGTGCAATACGCACAGTACGCGCGCAATAGGCGCAACAAGGCCGCGCGGGCTTCCCCCTGGATGGACGTAAAACGAAACCGCTCAAGCGTTCGGAACCATCATAGACCCGATCATGCACCGGGTATAGCAGGCATGTGCCGACAAGACCCCGGTCAAGGGATTCGCCAGGCGGTCCGGCCGAAGAGGCGGGACACGGCTCTGGCCGATCGCCACCACGTCCGCGCGGAGTGCCGCCTCGAACAAGGATTGCGGGCGCCGGTCGTACCACAGCCGGTGTATATGCGCTTCGTCGCGCAGCGTCTGACCACGAGAGTTGCGCGCGATGTTGCTGGCGCAGCAGCGCCAGCACCAACGCAAAGCGCCCGCCGGCATGACTGCGGGCGGGCGCTTTGCCTCGTGGCGCGGCGGCTTGCTGCCGCCGGGCCGCGGTCGGCCGGTTACGCGGCCAGGGCTGTCACGGCGCTGTTGGCCGAGGCCAGGGAGGCTTCGCGGGCTTCCGGGCCCATGGCGAGGCCATGCGCGCGGACGTAGGTGATATCGGTGATGCCCAGGAAGCGGAACACCGCGTCGACGGTCTGCTCATGCAGGTCCAGGGCATTGGCGTCCTGGCGCACGCCGCCGCGCGACGACACCACGATCATGCGCTTGCCACCGGCCAGGCCGACCGGGCCGGTCTCGGTATACTTGAAGGTGCGGCCAGCCTGGGCGATGCGGTCGATCCAGGACTTGAGCTGGCTGGGGATGCTGAAGTTGTATTGCGGCACGCCCAAGACCAGCACGTCGGCTTCCAGGAATTCCTTCAGGAAGGCTTCGGTGCGCTGCAGTTCGCTTTCCTGTACGGCGTTCAGGCCGTCCTTCGGGCCGCCCAGCACGGGCAGCAGCGCGTTCGACAGGTGGGCCGGCGCGTCCTGGTCCAGGTCGCGCACGGTCAGGGTGGCTTGGGGGTTGATGGCGCGCAGGTCGGCCACGACCTTGGCGGTCAGGGCACGGGAAGCGGAATGGCCGCCAAGTACGCTCGAGTCAATTTGCAAGATCTTCATGTTCATCTCCAGGGGGTTCGGTTGGATGCGTGAAAGATAGCGGTCTGCCATTGATGCCGGTAGTGGGGCAAAATAGAACTTATTGTTCCAGAAACGGAACGGCAGGCTGGCAGTCCGGCATGGCGGCTGCTACTCTGGCGCGCTCCCCGCCAAGGAAATCCGATGCAAGACCTGAACGATCTCTCGCTGTTTGCCCAAGTGGTCCAGCATGGCAGTTTTTCCGCCGCCAGCCGTGCGAGTGGTGTGCCAAAGTCCCGCCTGAGCCGGCGCATTGCGCAGCTGGAGCGCGACCTGGGCGTGCAGTTGCTGCGCCGGACCACCCGGCAAGTGCGCGTGACGCAGATCGGCGAGGCGTACTACGAGCGCTGCCGCGCGATGCTGGCGGAGGTGGAGGCGGCGCGCGAGGTGATTGAGCAGGCACGCGACCAGCCGGGTGGCAACCTGCGCATCAGCTGCCCGGTGGCGATTGCCCAAAGTCTGCTGGCGCCGGCCATCGGGCATTTCCTGCAGGCAAATCCCGGGGTTCGGATCGAAGTGGAGGCCACCAACCGCCGCGTCGACGTCATCGGCGAAGGATTCGACCTGGCGCTGCGGGTGCGCGACGTCATGGACGATTCCTCGCTGGTGGTGCGCACCTACGGCGAAAGCCCGCTCATGCTGGTGGCCAGTCCGGCGTTGCTCGACAGCATTGGGCGCCCGCGCACCCCCGAAGCCCTGGACGGCATGCCCGGCGTCAACCAGAAGCCGCACGATGGCAAGCACGTCTGGTCGCTGACCTGCAATACCGGACAGTCCATCCATATTGCCTACGACCCGCGCCTGATCTGTGACGAATTCGCCTTGCTGCGCGAGGCCGCCATCGCGGGCGTGGGCGTGGCGATGCTGCCGCGCATGTTCTGCCGCGACGCTATCGAAAGCGGCGAGCTGGAAGTGCTGCTGCCCCAGTGGATCATGCCGGTCGGCACCCTGCATGCGGTATTTCCCTCGCGCAAGGGGATGCCGCCGGCGCTGCGGCGCTTTCTCGATTTCCTCGCCGAGATCCTGCCTGAGACAGCTTACAAGGCGGGGATGCAGCCGCCCCGGCAACCCGGCATGCATCGTCCGATCGGCATGGCCTGAGGGACGCCTTCCATGCAGTCTGCCTGCCGCGCCCGCCGCACTGGTTCCCGGCACTTGCGTCTTGCGCCTTTACCTTCACCGCCGTGCGCGCTAAGGTACAGGGGCAAGCCGGCGCGTGGAGGTAAAGCCGCTTCCGCGGTGCCCTGGCTGTTCCAACCTGACAAGGAGTGACAACCATGAGCGGTTCACAAGGATCCCAGGAACTCGGCAAGGCGCTGCTGCGCATCGTGCTCGGCGCGCTGATCCTGCTGCACGGGATATCCAAGCTGATCAGCGGGCCCGGTTCCGTCTTGCAAGCGGTGACGCAAGCTGGCTTGCCGCCGGCCCTGGCATACCTTGTCTACATCGGCGAAGTGGTGGCGCCGGCCCTGCTGATCCTGGGTCTCTGGGCGCGGCTCGCCGCGCTGGTCGTGGCCGTCAACATGCTGACCGCGGTGGGGCTGGTGCATACGAAACAGCTCGGCATGCTGGCCAATACAGGCGGCTGGGCGCTGGAACTGCAGGCGATGTTCCTGGCCGCCGCGCTCGCGGTTGCGCTGCTGGGCGCGGGGCGCCTGAGTGTGGGCGGCATCGGCGGCAGATGGAACTAGCCTCGCTGCCCGCTGCTCCTCATGCCGCCGGGATGCCCGCGGGGCTGCCAGCGGCCCAGCGGCCCAGCGTCTCGGCCACGAACATATCGGGCGGCAGCGCGGGCGACCACAGGTAGCCCTGGCCGAGATCGCAGTCCAGGGCCTGCAGCGCATCGCGCTGCGCGGGAGTTTCGATGCCCTCGGCCACGCACTCCAGCATGAGATCGCGCGCGAGGTTGATGACGTTGCGGCAGATCGCCGCGCGCTGGCTGTTGCCCGGCACCGCGACCACGAAGGAGCGGTCCAGCTTGATCTGGGTGAACGGCAGGTCGGCCAGCAGTTTCAGGGTGGCGATGCCGATCCCGAAATCGTCGATCGCCACGCCGTAGCCAAGCAGGCGCAGGCGGTTCAACGCAATCGACAGGGCACGGGTGTCGGGCACCGGATAGCCTTCGGTCAGCTCGATGATCAATAGCTGGCGTGGCATGCCGCTGGCTTCCACCATGGCATCGAAGGTGTCCAGCACACCGGGGTGGCACAGCGTCTGGGCGGAGGCGTTGATGCTGAGCGGGATGCGCACGCCGCGCGCCAGCAGCTGCCGCTGCACCGCCAGGCACTGCTGGCCTGCCAGCTGGAAAATCGCATCGGCCTCGCCCAGCGCCTCCAGCCTGGGGATGAACAGTTCGGGGCGGATCAGGCCCAGCACCGGATGGCGCCAGCGGCAAAGCGCCTCGGCGCCGGCCAGGGCGCCGCTGCCGATCCTGAACTGGGGCTGCAGCATGATGAAGAAGGCACCGGAGTTTCGCATCGCGGCGAGCAAGTCGCGGTCGTCCGGCTGGCTTGGCGCCGCCTCGGGCACTTCCGCGGTAAGGTCGCGCTCCAGTGCATCCTGCAGGATTTCCTCCAGCACCGCTGCCGAGATCGGCTTGCGAAGCGCCCGCACATGGACCAGCCCGACCGAATCGGCCAGATTCACATGGGACTCGATGATGTCGTCCTGCAGCGCCGACACCCAGACCCACAGCGGCTGGGCGCCGGCAAAGGCGTTGTCCTTGCGCCGGGTCAGTTCGTCCATCATGCCAGGCCCGTTGAGCCCCGGCATTTCGATATCGCAGAGCACGAGGTCGAACTTGCGCGTGGCGAGCATGTCCAGCGCAGCGCGGCCGTCTGCGGTGCGATGCACGTCGCTGACGCCTAACTGGATCAGCAACTGTTCCGCTGCCAGCAATTGGAAAGGATGGTCATCGACCACCAGGGCGGACAGTCCGGCGTAGCGTGTCTGCATGGTTGGCTCGGGATCGGGTCGATGGAAATTGCGGCAGGCGTCGCCCCATAGTAGCGCACCTGTTGCGTGCCGGGCGCGCCTTTGCATTGAGCGGCCTCAGCATCGGTAGCGGCGGTCGGCATGGCAGGGCAGGGCGCTTCCCTGCAAAAATCGCGGGATATTACATCTTGGCAAACATCTAGCACGGAATTGCTGCTCCCAGACCCGCTACAATCGGTGCCCGAGGTATTTGACGATGGCGTTTCGATAATGGGTTTTGGCTGGTTCGGATTTTCGACTTTGTGGCTTGTGCCGCTGGTGTGGCGACAGGCGGTGCGTCTGCTCGCCGGCGAGCGCCGTATCTTTAGCGGACGCGGCACGCTGCGGGTCTGGTTTGGCACGCTGATCGTGCTGTGCGCGAGCGCTTCGCTCGAGGCACTGACGGGTGCCGCGGGCGAGGCGGGCATGGCGGGCAGCACTTCGGGCGGCAGCGCCGGCCGTGCGCTGGGCAGCCTGGTTTCCGGCATGTTCGGCTGGAGCGCCAGCCTGCTGCTGATGCTTGGCGTGCTGGCGCTGGCCGCACCGATGGTGTTCGGCGAAACCTGGCGCGGCCTGTTCGTGCGCAAGCCCAGCGTGGCGGAGCCGGACGAGGCGGACCTCGCGCCGCTGCGCCCGCCCGCCCGTACCACGCGCGAGCCGGACAACTGGGAGACCACCCATTTGGGCGCGACGCATGCCGCAACGCCGGGCGCGACCGATTACGTACCCCGCCACAAAGGTATCGAAGCCGTTTCGGCGCGGCGCCAGCCCGTCTGGCAGCCGCCGGCGCGCACCCGCAGCTCGCCGCCGCAGCCGGGCGAGATCTGGCTGCAGCAGGCAGGCCCGCCGGGTGCCGTCAAGCCGGAAGCGGCTGCGCCAGTGCCTGCGCCCGCCATGCCAAGGCCTGCCCCATTCAGGCCCGCACCAGCGCGGGCAGCCACGCAGCCCCAGGCTGCTGCACGGACGACATCCGCGGCGGCCAGCGCCACGGCCAGTCTGGCTGCGCCTGCAGCTGCGCGCGCGACCGTGGCCAGCAGCCCTTTGCGCCAGCCGCAGACCGGCGTGCGTTCCGCCATTACGACGCTGCCCGAAGCCAACGCGCGGACCGTCCAGCCCGTTGCCGCAAAGACCGTGACCAGTGCTGCCGTGGTGCCGCCGCCCGTCGCGCGCCAGGAAGGCGCGCAGGTTGACGCGCCGCGGGGATCGCAAGCGCTGCCCGCGCACGCCTCGGCCCGGCCAGCGCAAGCACCGGCCGCGCAACCCGAATTGGCGGACAAGCTGGATACCGAAGTGCTCGAAATCGAAGAAGCCAGCGCGGTGCTAGCCGCGGAGCCGCAGACGGTGGCCGTGCTGACCGCCGAAGACGTCGCGGTGCCGGTCGCCGGCCTTGCCGCCACCATGCCGGGAGAGACGACGGGAAAGATGCCGGGAGAGACGCCGGGACACACCCCATTGCACGCGGACGCCGCCAGCGAAGGCGACGCGCCAGCGGCGACGCTGGACGAGATCCGCCTGGAAGCCGAAGCCTTGATGGCGGAGCTGAAAGCCCTGGCTGGTGCCTTTCGACCGGCACCGCCTGCCGTGCCGGTTTTGCCGCCACAAGCGGCGGTGGCCGATGCGCAGGCGCAAGCCGCGCCATTGCCGGATGCCGCAAGCGAAACCTTGGCCGGGATCCCTGCCGAGGCTGCAGCCGATGCGGTGAGTCATCTGGTGAGCGGCTCGGTGGCAGAGGCCGGGGAGCCATTGGCATGTGCCAAGCCTGAGGCCGAGGCCCAGGCTGGCATCGAGAGCGAAATCGAAGGCGAGCCAAAAGCCGAAGTCGAAGATCCGCTTGAAGCCGAAGCTGCAATGCCGCTCGCCACCGAAGTGGCAGCGGAAGCGGAGGGCGAGCCTGAAGCCGGTTCCGCCCTGGAAGTCGTCGCCGATGGCGTTCTCGATGCCAACCTGCTGATCGAGTCTCGCAGCGAGGACAACGATCGCGCTCCTGCGCCGCAAGACGCCGGCGAAGTGCCCGCCGGCGCCTCCGCTCCGGCGCCGCTCCCGTTGCCCGAAGCGGTCCCCGGCGCGCCAGCGCCCAAGCCGCGCATCGTGCTGCCGGCCGTGGTCGGCAAGGTGGTGGCGTTCGATCCGGTGCAGGGTCCCGCGGCGGCCCCGCCCGCGGCAACGGCAATACCGGCGTCGATGGCCATTGCCGTGACGCCGGCACCCGCACGGATATCGGACTACCGCCTGCCCGACCTCGCCCTGCTGGAGAGCGCCACGGCCGATGTCGAGCAGGTCACCGAGGAGCGCCTGCGGGAAACCGGCGAACTGATCGCGCAGCGCCTGGCGGAGTTCAAGGTGCCGGTGTCGGTGGTGGGTGCGTCGGCCGGCCCGGTGATCACGCGCTTCGAGGTGGATCCCGCCATGGGCGTGCGCGGCGCGCAGGTGGTGGGCCTGATGAAGGACCTGGCGCGTGCGCTGGGCGTGACCTCGATCCGCGTGGTCGAGACCATTCCCGGCAAGACCTGCATGGGACTGGAGTTACCGAATGCGAAGCGCCAGATGATCCGGCTGTCGGAAATCGTGGCAGCGTCGTCGTTCCTCGCGCACAACTCGAACCTGGTGCTGGCGATGGGCAAGGACATCACCGGCAATCCGGTGGTGACCGACCTGGCGCGCGCGCCGCACCTGCTGGTGGCGGGCACCACCGGCTCGGGCAAGTCCGTGGCGGTCAACGCCATGATCCTGTCGCTGCTGTACAAGGCCACGCCGGACGATGTGCGCCTGATCATGATCGACCCCAAGATGCTGGAGCTGTCGGTCTACGAAGGCATCCCCCACCTGCTCGCGCCGGTGGTGACCGATATGAAGCAGGCCGCGCACGCGCTCAACTGGTGCGTGGGCGAAATGGAAAAGCGCTACCGGCTGATGTCGGCGCTGGGCGTGCGCAACCTGGCCGGGTTCAACCAGAAGATCCGCGCTGCCCAGGCCGTGGGCGAGCACGTGCCCAACCCGTTCTCGCTGACGCCCGATGCGCCCGAGCCGCTGCGCACGCTGCCGCTGATCGTGGTGGTGATCGACGAACTGGCCGACCTGATGATGGT
This sequence comes from Cupriavidus sp. 01T418, assembly GCF_056398885.1. NCBI lineage: Bacteria > Pseudomonadati > Pseudomonadota > Betaproteobacteria > Burkholderiales > Burkholderiaceae > Cupriavidus > Cupriavidus sp. 01T418. The sequence continues at coordinate 87,185 of NZ_JBFTQG010000021.1, read as the reverse complement.
GGCCGGCAAGAAGATCGAAGAACTGATCGCACGGCTGGCGCAGAAAGCGCGCGCGGCCGGCATCCACCTGATCCTGGCCACGCAGCGCCCGTCGGTGGATGTGATTACCGGCCTGATCAAGGCCAATATCCCGACCCGGGTGGCTTTCCAGGTCTCGTCCAAGATTGACTCGCGCACCATTCTCGACCAGATGGGTGCCGAAAGCCTGCTGGGGCAGGGCGATATGCTGTTCCTGCCGCCGGGTACCGGCTACCCGCAGCGGGTGCACGGCGCCTTTGTGGCTGACGACGAAGTGCACCGCGTGGTGGAGCACTGGAAGCAGTTCGGCGAGCCCGACTACGAGGAAGCCATCCTCGCGGGAGACCCCGGCGAGGCCGCTGCCGCGGACCTGTTCGGCGAAGGCGGCGGCGATGTGGAAGCAGACCCGTTGTACGACGAAGCGGCCTCTTTCGTGCTGACCAGCCGCCGGGCCTCGATTTCGGCAGTGCAGCGCCAATTGCGCATTGGCTATAACCGCGCCGCGCGCCTGATCGAGCAGATGGAAGTGGCGGGGCTGGTGTCGCCGATGGGCCGCAACGGTGCGCGCGATGTGCTTGCGCCGGGTCCGGGCGATTGAGGGCAGAGGGGGGCACCGGGAGACGATGATGGATTCCACGACCACACCGTCGCCTGTGCCGCAGGGCAACCTGCTGGCGCAGGTGCCGGCCGACCGCGCGGCGGAACGTTTCGACGCATTGCTGGAACGGCCTGGCCTCAAGATCGAACGCATCGTTTCCAACGGTCAGGCCAGCCCGCCCGGTTTCTGGTACGACAGCGCGCAGGACGAATGGGTGTTGCTGATGAGCGGAAGCGCCGGTCTGCATATCGAGGGCGAAACCGAGGTGCGCACGCTTGCGCCCGGCGACTGGCTGCACCTGCCGGCGCATTGCCGGCATCGGGTGGCGTGGACCGATGCGGACCAGCCGACGGTCTGGCTTGCGGTGCATTGCGAACCAGCGCGACGAGGCTGAAGAACGTAGGGCTTAAGCGAAACGGAGCGCTGGCGCCTGGCGTCTGGCGTCTGGCGCTGGCCGAAGCCCACCGGGCTCGGCCTGACCGCTGGCGCATCCTTGCTTCGATGCAAATTACGGCCTTGCCTGGGTCAGGTTTGGATGCAAATCAACACCCCGGGCATTGAGTGCTTCGTTGAAAAAAGACGACAGCAACCGGCTTTCGCGCCGTTCGGCAAGGCAATAGAGATAGGTATCGGTACGAACCGGGTCCCCTTCGATACGAATCGCCCGGAAACGCGGATCAGGAATGAACTCTGCCTCAGAGACAGTTCCCACGCCCAAGCCACGTGCCACCGCCTCGCGCAGCGCCTCGCGGCTGCCGATTTCCATGACGACCCGTGCCTTTACACCAGCTTTTTCAAACGCCGCATCGAGCGCGGATCGTGTGGTGGATCCACGCTCGCGCTGCAGCAGCGGCGCGTCGTGCAACGCCGCCAATGGCACGCTGCCATGCTTGGCCAGCGGGTGAGAGATCGGCGCAAAGAGGATCACCGGGTGGCTCGCATAGAGCACCGAGTGAAAGCCTGGCTCGTCGTGTGCACCGGCCAGTACCGCGATGTCGGTGATGTAGTTGTCCAGGTCCGCGAGCACCTGGGCAGAGTTGCCGACCCGGATCGACAAGTTGATCCGCGGATAGCGCCGGCGGTAGGCCTCAACCATTTCGATGACATGGAACGGCCCAACCGCGCCGATTTTCAGCTCCCCCGTATCGAGCTTGCCGGCGTCGTGCAGGAGGTTAAAGGCGTCGAGTTCGAGCGCCCCCAGTTGCTGGGCGATTGGCATTAACGCCAGGCCGAGTTGCGTGAGCTCTGCGCCACGTCCGCGCCGGTGGAACAACTCGACGTCGTGCTGTTTTTCCAATGCCTGAATCTGCGTGGTGACGGTGGGCTGCGCGAGCCCCAGCGCACGGGCGCCGGCACTGAAGCTGCCATGGCGTGCCACGGCCAGGAAGGCGCGGAGTCGGGTTGCCGACATGTATAGCTTTAACCTATGGATCACTGATAAATGTGATACTAGTTTGATAACATGACCGACATGTGACATCGGTAACCTGCGTGGCATTCCTTCTCGCCTAACGGATGCCTGTCATGAAATTCTTCTCCCGCCGTCTTCCCTTTGCTGCCGTTTCCGCCGCCATGTTGCTGGCAGCCTCTCATGCGGCGCTTGCCGCGCAAGACACGCTGACCATCGGTCTGATCCCGGCCGAGGATTCGCAAGCGATGATCGAGTCGAGCAAGCAAGTCATCGAGCGGCTGCAGCAGCAGACTGGCATGAAGGTGAAGCCCTTCGTCGCCACCGATTACAACGGCATCATCGAAGCGCTGCGCGCCAGGAAGCTTGATGTGGCCTACCTCGGCCCGTTCTCGTATGTGCTGGCCGCATCCGTGGCAAACGTCGAGGCGTTCTCCGTCGCGGTGACGAAGAAGTCGGGCAAGAGCGCGTACAAGAGCGTGATCGTGGTGCGCAAGGACAGTGGCATCCATGACTTGCCTGACCTCAAGGGGCACACCTTCGCCTTCGTCGACCCGAGCTCCACCTCTGGCCATCTGTTTCCCAAGGCCGGACTTGAGCAGGCCGGGTACGACTCCGCCAAGCTGTTCTCGCGCGTGGTCTTCTCCGGCTCGCACGATGCCAGTCTGCTGGCGGTGGTCAACAAGAAGGTCGACGCCGCCGCGGTGGCCGACCGGATCTACGCATCGGCTGTCGCCAGCGGCCAGGTCCGCGCCAATGACCTGAGCGTGGTCTGGAGCTCCGGCGACATTCCCGAGTCGCCGATGGTGTGGCGCAAGGATCTGGACCCGGCCGTCAAGGACAAGGTGGCAAAGGCACTGGCGAGCATCAAGGACGTGCAATGGGGCGACCAGGGCATGCTGAACGGCTTCCAGCCGACCAGCGACGCCGCGTATGACGTGGTGCGCAATACCGCCAAGGTGCTCAAGCTCGATCTGCGGAGCATGAAATGATCAGGCTCCGCGGCGTTACCAAGCGCTTCGGGGACAATCCGGTCCTGTGCGGCGTCGACCTGGACGTGGCCCCCGGTGAGTTCCTGGTGATCCTCGGCCAGTCCGGCGCGGGCAAGTCCACGCTGCTGCGCTGCATGAACCGGCTGGCGCGTGCCGATGCCGGCGAACTGCGGGTGGCTGGCGTCGACGCCACGGTCGAGCGCGACACGCGGGCGCTGCGGCGGCAGGTCGCCATGATCTTCCAGCACCACGATGTGGTGCCTCGCCTGTCGGTGCTGCGCAATGTGCTGACGGGGCGCCTGGGGTCGGTGCCCGTGCTGGCGTCGATCCTCCAATTCTTTACCCGCGCCGACGTGGCGCTGGCCCGCGAATGCCTGGCGCGTGTCGAGCTCTCGCACAAGGCGAATGCGCGGACCGACGCGCTCTCCGGCGGGCAACGCCAGCGCGTGGGCATTGCGCGCGCACTGGCGCAGCGGCCTCGCGTCATCCTGGCCGACGAGCCTGTCGCCAGCCTCGACCCGAAGACCGCGCGGCTGGTGATGCAGTATCTGCATGCCGCCACCCGGGAGCTGGGCATCACGGTGGTCTGCAATCTTCACCAGGTCGACTACGCACGCGAGTTCGGCGATCGCATCGTTGGCCTGGCCCATGGCCGCGTGGTATTCGACGGCGCGCCGTCGGCACTCGACGATGCCGAGCTAGCCCGCATCTACCCGGGGGCGCAACCGCAAGCCCCGGTACCCGGCGAGGCCGCGCAGGCAGTCGATGCGCTCGCCGAATCGTTCTACGCCGCGCGCGCGGGAGCATGATCATGGAAGACCGCAAGTATCTCTTGACCGCGCCATTGCCCGAAGGCGTGCGGGGCTGGGCAGCGCTGGTCGCTGTGCTGGTGGTGGTGTTCGCTGGCCTGCAATGGAGCGCGCAGCTGAGCGTGTCCGACCTGGCGGCCGGGCTGCCGCAGATTGCGGATTTCCTCGGGCGCACCATACCGCCAGACTGGAGCATCCTGCCGTCGCTGCTGGCGCCGGCCATCGAAACGGTGCAGATCGCGATCTGGGGCACGCTGCTCGGCGTGATCGGCGCGATTCCCGTGTCGTTCCTGGCCGCGCGCAACCTCAACGCGAATAGCTGGATCTACCGGGGCACGCGCCAGGTGCTCAACGTGACGCGGAGCATCAACGAACTGATACTCGCGCTGGTGTTCGTGGCCGCCGTGGGTCTTGGCCCGTTTCCCGGCGTGCTGGCGCTGGCTGTGCACGGCATTGGTATGCTCGGCAAGTTCTTTGCGGAGAGCATCGAGGAGATTGACCAGGGCCCGCTCGAGGCGCTGCGCGCCACAGGTGCCCGGCCGCTGCAGGTGATCGTGTTCGGCGTGCTGCCGCAGGTGCTGACCGCCTGGATCGCCGTCGTGCTGTACCGCTTCGAGGTGAATCTGCGTTCGGCCACCGTACTGGGCATGGTGGGCGCCGGCGGACTTGGCTTCGAACTGGTGAGCAGCCTCAAGCTCTTCAAGTACCAGGAGACTGCCACCTGCATCGTCGTCATCACGGTCATGGTGATCCTTGCCGACCTGATCTCCAACCGGCTGCGTGAGGCCATCCGCAACGGCGGACGCGACTGATCCGATCCGCGCGACCTTCACTGCATTCACGACCTTCCCGATTTTTCCCGACCTTCCCGACCTTCTTCCGAGACTTTCCATGTGGCACTTCCATAATCCCGTCGCGATCGACGCGGGCGAGGGCGCGCTCGCCCGCCTGCCCGAGCGCCTCGGGGACCGCCGCGCGATCCTGATCGCGTTTCCCGAAGCCCGTGCGCTCGGTCTTTGCGACCGGCTCCAAGCCATGCTCGGCGAGAGGCTGATGGCGATCGAGACCGAGGTGTACCCGAACCCCGACGTCTCGTGGCTTGCGCCGATGTACCAGCGCCTCTGGCGCGATGACCTGGATGCCGACTGCGTGATCGCGCTTGGCGGGGGGAGCGTCATCGACTGCGCCAAGGCCATGTTGACGGGTACGCCCTCGGGTACGTTCGACGAATTGCTCGCCTGCCTCGCGGACAACACGGCCATGGCGCGACCGGCACGGGTCCGCTCGCTGATCGCGTTGCCGACCACCGCGGGCACTGGAAGCGAGGTAACGCCGTGGGCCACCATCTGGGACCAGCAGGGAGGCCGCAAATACTCACTGCACTTGCCATGGACGTGGCCCGAGGCGGCGCTCATCGATGCCACGCTGATGACCAGCCTGCCGCGCGGTGCCACGCTCGCCAGTGGCCTCGATGCCCTCTCGCATGCGCTCGAGTCGCTGTGGAACGTCAACCGCAACCCGGTTTCGGCCAGCCTCGCGGTTTCCGCCGCACGCGAGATCCTGACGACACTGCCCACCCTGCTCGGGCAGCTCCATCGGGTTGACCTGCGGGCACGGCTGGCGGTGGCGGCCGTGCAGGCCGGCGTTGCCTTCTCCAATACCAAGACTGCGCTCGCGCATTCGCTTTCGTACGGCCTCACGCTGGAGCGCGGCGTGGCACATGGCATTGCCTGTTCGTTCAGCTTGCCGTGTGTGATGCGCATGGCGTTTGGCCGGGATGTCCAGCTCGACGCGCTGTTGCTCTCGGTGTTCGACGCCGGCGATGTGGATGCGGCTGTGGAAACGCTTTCCGCGTTCCTGGAGCGGCTGGGCGTAAGCACCAATCCCGCCGCGTACGGCATCGGTGCCGGGCAATGGGACCAGCTCGTCAGCGCCGCGCTGGAAGGCCCGCGCGGCCGGAACTTTATCGGCGCGCCGCGCTGAACGAATCCCCCCAAGTCGATCGAACCGACATTTTTGGAATCAGAAAACTGTGATGAACCAGAACCTCAGCACTCGCGCAGTGCACACCGCGCGCGCCACCCATCCCAACGCCGGCACGATCGAAGCGGTAATCTTCGACTGGGCCGGCACGCTGGTCGATTTCGGCTCGCTGGCGCCAACGCAGATCTTCGTCGATGCGTTCGCCACCTTCGGCCTGGGCATCACGCTGGCGCAGGCGCGTGGCCCGATGGGCTTGTCCAAGCGCGACCACATCCGCACGCTGCTGGCCGACGAGACCATCCAGGCGCAATGGCAGGGCCGCTTCGGTCGCCCGTCGACCGATGACGATATCGATGCCATCTACGAGCGCTTCATGCCGATGCAGATCGCCAAGGTGGGCCAGTATTCGCGGCCTATCCCGGGTTCGGTGGAGACGCTTGGCCTGCTGCGCGAGCGCGGCATCAAGGTAGGGTCCTGCTCGGGCTACCCGCGCCAGGTCATGGATGTGCTGCTGCCGATTGCCGCGGGCGAGGGCATTGCCCCCGACCATGTCGTGGCTGGAGACGAACTGAGCGCAGGTGGCCGGCCGGGCCCGTTCATGGCGCTCGCCAATGTGCTTGCGCTCGGCGTGCGCGATGTACGCAGCTGCATCAAGGTGGATGACACGGTGCCCGGTATCGAGGAAGGACGCAATGCCGGCATGTGGTGTGTCGGGCTGACGCTGTCTGGCAACGAAGTCGGGTACTCGCGCACGGAACTCGCGGATGCCAAGCCAGCCGAAGTGCACGCTCGCGTGGCACGTGCAACGCAACGCCTGAAAGACGCGGGCGCGCACTACATCATTGAATCCGTCGCGGACCTGCCGGCGGTAATGGACGAGATCGAAGAGCGGCTGGCCTGCGGCGAGAAGCCTTAAGTCCCCGGAACGGCCTGGAGTCCGGCTGGATAGCCGCGTGCGCGGCGGGGCTGCTGTCCTTGTAGCGGTCCGGCGCGCCGCGATACGCCGGCCGGCGTAGAACGATGAAATCAGGCGACTGTCAAGGCGTTCGCGCAGGCAGCCGATATGAATCCCGGTCGACACGACATCTCCCTCGATCCGGACCGGACGCAGGCGCGGATCGGGCACATACTCGGAACGTGAGACGGTGCCGATGCCGAGTCCTCTTATGACGGCCTCCCGCAATGCTTCGCGACTCCCGATCTCCATGGCAACTTGTACCGACACCCGATGTTTCACCAAAGCCTCCTCAAGCGCTTTGCGGGTTGTGGAACCAGGTTCACGCATCAATAGCCTTTGTCCTGACAGTTCGCTGAGCGCGATGGATTCGCGGCCCGCGAAAGGGTGATCCACGTGGACAAAGGCAATGACGCGATAGCGAGCGTAAGGCTGCATGTAGTACCGGTCATCCGGTAGCTGGCTGGCAAGCACGCCGACGTCGCAGGCGTATTTGTGGGTGCGGCCGAACGTTAGCTCAAGCCATCGGCCACTATTGCTGCGTGAGCATCAGGTTCAGGTTCTGAACCGCAGCGCCGGATGCGCCTTTGCCAAGATTATCGAAAACCGCGGATAGCAGGACGTGCCCGTGCTCCATGTTAGAAAATACGGCTAAGCGCATGTCGTTTGTACCGTTCAGCACTTGCGGATCCAGGTGCTTTAAGGCGCACGATTCGTGCAGCGGCAAGACACGTACGTGGTGGGCCGCCTCGGCATAGTGGCGTGCGAGGCATGCGTGTAACGTCGCGCCATCCACGTCGGGCGCGAGCAGCCGCAACTCCAGGGGCACCGTCAACACGATGCCCTGGCGGAACGCTCCGTATGCAGGGACGAAAATGGGAGGCTGCGTGAGCCCGGCGTGCTGCTGGATCTCCGGCGTGTGCTTGTGCGCGAGTTCCAGGCCATAGACCTGGTATGAAGGCGCGTTAGCGGCTCCCGGCCCCTCATATTCCTCCACGCCGGCGCGTCCGCGTCCGGAGTAGCCGGATACCGCATGAATGCTGATGGGGTAATTGCCCGGTATGAGCCCAGCCTGCACCAACGGACGCAGCAGGCCAATCGCACCGGTCGGATAGCAACCGGGGTTGGTGACCCGACGTGCGTTTGCAATTCTCTCAGCCTGCCCCGGCGTCATCTCCGGAAATCCGTAAGTCCAGTCCGGCTGTGTACGGTGGGCGGAGCTTGCGTCGATGACTCGAACCGCAGGATTGACAATTGTGGCCACTGCCTCGCGCGCGGCGGCATCCGGCAAACAGAGGATGGCGATGTCGCAGGCGTTGATGGCTTCTGCGCGACGCCGCAAATCTTTGCGCTCCGCAGCAGCAAGCGTAATCAGTCTGATGTCGGTCCGGTTACGCAGCCGTTCGTGGATTAGCAACCCGGTGGTGCCTTGGTCGCCGTCGATGAAAACAACGGGAGAGCTCATACGTGAAATACTCCGCTGACTTTGGGTTGTAAGAAGTAGAACGAAGAACGAGGCCCTATGTTCCGTCGACCGCTACAATAGGGAAAGTTGTATTTCATAACGTGAACATTCAGTTTTTCTGAATCTGGACGCCGACATGCGAGAGATCAGCCTGGACCGCTTGCGCACTCTGGTCGCCATTGCAGACCGTGGCTCATTTGCCGATGCGGCGCGTGCATTGCACCTGGCGCCACCAACGGTTAGCCTCCATATCGCTGAACTTGAAGACCGCATTGGGGCGCCACTCCTGTCGCGCAAGCGCGGACATGTCAGGCCGTCGGCGATAGGAGAGGTGCTGGTGGAGCGCGCGCGTCGACTGCTGGCCGATGCGGAGCAGGCGTTAGACGATATTCAACGCCAGGTGCAGGGCCTCGAAGGGCGCGTGCGGCTCGGTGCGTCGACTGGCGCGATCGCGCACCTGTTGCCGCAAGCGCTTGAGGTGCTGCGCCAGCACCATCCCGCTATCGACATTCAAGTTGCAGTGCTGACTTCACATGAAACGTTGGCCCGACTGGCGGATGGGACGCTGGACGTTGGGCTGGTCGCACTGCCTCAACCCCCGGTGGCTGGACTCGTGATCAAGCCTTGGAGGCGCGACCCCGTGATGGCCTTTGTGCCGGCGCATTGGCGGTGCCCAGCCCGCGTCACGCCTGAATGGCTCGCTGCCCAACCTCTCATTCTCAATGACGCGACCACGCGTCTTTCACGTCTGACTGCGGAGTGGTTCGCGACCGGGGGGTATCATCCTGCGCCTCGCATTCAGCTCAACTACAACGACGCGATCAAGAGTCTGGTAGCGGCAGGTTACGGCGCCGCGCTGTTGCCCCATGAGGCGACTGCGCCATTACCCGACAAGCGCATTGTCATGCGTCCGCTGCGCCCGGCGTTGTGGCGTCGGCTCGGCATTGCACATCGTGCGGGGTACGTTGAGCGTTCCACGCAACACGTACTTGATATGTTGCGGGATCTGCGATTGGCGTAGGAGTTGCCATTTTCCGCTTCGGTTCGTTCTCGCTGGGACAGTAGCCTTATTGCACCCCACGACGAACGAATGGCCGGTTTGTAGAAATCTAAGTGACCGAATTGGGTTGTGGATTCAACCGGCCAACGGCGGCTCGTCGGCCAACGGCGGCCGGGCCGTCCTCGCCAAGATCGACCTCGTTTGATCTTGGCGAGGACACCCTGCCGTTGTACGGTCGCCTGGGTATTAGCGGAACTCCTAGGATTTCCGCATGGCGGGAAGGTCTGACGTGGCCCGCGGGCGGAGTTGGATCAACGGCGGCCTTCGCGCAAGCGGTCGTTGCGGTCGGAAACCGGTGTGGATAGTGCCAGAAGCCGGCTGCCGTCCCAGCGCAGCACGGCCTTGTCATCATCATTCCCGGTGGCGTTGTTATCGAGTGGCCATGAGGTGGTCGGCCAATGCCTGGAAGGCTGGATAGCTGACCGTATTGGACCGCTCGTTTCCGGCCACCGGATGGGAGGCGAACCGAGCGATCACCATCTCGGCTTTGGGGTCGATGTAGATCACCTGGCCATGAACCCCGCGCGCAGAGAAGGCGCCATCGGCATTATGGCTGACCCACCACATGTCGCGATAGCTCCCGCCGGGCATTGTCACATAACCGGCTTTCGCAAACTTGGCCTTGTCGCCGCCGTTTCGGACGTCGTCGACTACGGACTTGGGCACGATCTGCTGGCCATTGAACCGCCCACCCAGGCGCATCATTTCGCCGAAGCGGGCCATGTCGCGCAGGGTCGGGTTGAAACCGCCTCCGGCGAACTCTGTTCCAATACTGTCGACTAGCATATAGGCGTCTTGCTCGACCCCCAGCTTCTGCCAGATGCGCTCGGACAGTACTTCGCCCGCTGACTTGCCGCTGACGCGCCGGATCAGCCAGCCTATCACGTCCGTATTCACGGTCTTGTAGGCAAAGGCATCACCATGCTCGCCCTCCTTCTTCAGGGTTTCCAGGAACCCATAGAACGAGGTTGGGCCGTTGTAGCCAGGCGGGCGTGGAAACACGCCTCCCGCCTGCACGTGTTGCCAGATTTCGGCATTCGGATCTGCGTAATTCTCTGAATACTTGACGCCGACCGTCATGTCCAGCACCTGGCGCACCGTCGCGCCGCCGTAGGCCGTGTCCTTGAGCTCCGGGATGTAGTTGGAGACCAGCGCGTTCTCGTCGAGCTTGCCTTCGGCCACCAACGTCGCACCCAGGGTGCCGAAGAACGATTTGGTTACCGACATGGCCGTGTGTGTCTGGCGCGGGTTCATGACACCAAAGTAGCGTTCATAGACGATCTGGCCCTTGTGCAGCACGACGATCGCATCGGTGTAGTTGGCCTCAAGCGACTGCGCCCAGGTCATCGTGCCCGTGCGTCCCAGTGGCGTGAACGTGATGCCGTCGATGTCGCCGCGCTCGGCGCGCGGCAATGCCGACGGTGTGCCGTCACCGCGGCCGACATTGGTGCTGGGCACAAGTTGGCGGAAGTTGGCAAACGACCAGCGAGTCTGCGGGAACGTGTAGAGCGTCATGTCCGCCTGCCGGATCAGCTTGTCCGCCGGCGGCGGCGAACCGGTCATCCAGCCCATCTTTACTGGGTCCGAATCCGCAGCGCTGAGCGGCGGACGAGAGGTTTGCGCCTGCGCGATACTGGCGCAGCATGCAGCGCTCAAGACAGCGAGGATGGATTTGAGCTTCATGGTTTGTCTCCCGTTGGATGATTGGATGGATTGCCAAGGCCATGCCGCGGCAGAGCGGTTGCGCGCGCGATGCGTTGCTTCATTGTTCGTCTCCTCTTCTTTGTTCGCCGGGCCCGCGGGATCCGCTGAGGGCGCCGCGTGATGCCACACGCATGGTCGGATATTGCCGACGTGACAGGTAGAGCAAGATCCGCCAGAATTGGAGGCAATTCCGCCATATCTCAAGCTGCCCCAGAATGCCCGTCGCTTACCTGCTGTGCTATCCGTCCGCCGCCGTGTCGGTGCTCTCCACGGCCGCCGACACCCTGCGCATCGCCAATACACTGGCCTCCATGCAGGTAGGCCGGCGTGGCCGCGCGCCGTTCCAGTGGCACGTGGCAGCATCTGAGCCGCGCCGCTGGCAGGCGCTGGCCGGCGTGCTGCAGTGCGATTGCGTGCCGCTGGCCGAACTGGCTCGCGCGGACAAGAATGCGATGGTGGTCATTGCGCCGCCGATCTTTGACCACATTGCCGGGCTGGAGCATGGGCTGTCGCTGCTGGACCGCGAGCGTGCCGCCCTCGCCAGCGCGGCAGCAAAAGGCGCGCTGCTGGTGGCGCCATTTACCGCGGTGGCACTGTTGGTGGCCTTGGGCCTGCCCGCACAACGCCGGCTCGCTGTGCCCTGGGTGTTCGGTACCTGGATGCGCCAGGTGGAACCGGCGCGGCGGCTGCAGGCCGATCAGGCCGTGGTCAAAAGCGGCAATGTGTTCAGTTCGCGCGCGCTGGATCACGTGCATGCCTTGTTGCAGCAAGCGGTGGCGCGAACCGCCGGCAAGGCGCTGGCACGCACGCTGGGCAACACGCTGCTGGACCAGCCCGCGCGCGGCGAGGCGCTCAACATATGGATCAAGGTCGGTGACACTCCGCGCGAAAGCGTGGTCTTGCGCGCACGCCGCCACCTGCAGCAGCACCTGGCCGAACCCTACGATCTGGGCCGGTTGGCCTCCGTGGCGTCCACCAGCGAACGCACCTTGCTGCGGCACTTCATGAAATCGGTCGGTATGTCGCCGCTGCAGTTCCTGCATCGCCTGCGCGCCGAACGCGCCTGCCATTTGCTGGAAGTGACCACGCTGAGCCTGACTGCCATTGCCGAGCAATGCGRCTACCAGGACATATCGGCCTTTCGCAAACTGGTACGCCGCCATACTGGCCTGCCGCCCGGCGCCCACAGGCGTGCTCACTCGGTGCGCGCGGAACTGCGCTCGGGATAATGGCACCCACCCGGCATTCCCGTACGATCTGCAGTGGGAAGCGGATGGCCGGCATGGCCGATGAGCCGCCGTTGGCCGGCACGGCGGCGGACGGCTTTTCCCGGCCAGTTTGAGTCATCCGCCGGGACCGTATCGAAGGACTGGACCGGCCGATGAAGGGGCACTCGCCGCCTCCGCTTTGGATGATCGCTCATGGGCGCTCATGGGCGCTCACCGGACCGCCTATTGGAACAACATGTTCTGACCCAAGGCATGTCTGGTAAGGGAAACTGCCTAGACAATGCCGCCAGGGAGAGGTTCTTCGGCACGCTCCGAGCTCCTCACGCTGAACAAATTTACCGGTCTGGACCAGCTTCAGGCCGGCCAGGTAGATCCACTACAATCACGAGCGCATCAAGCCGAAGCTAAAAGGGCTGAGTCCCGTGCAAGACAGGACCCAGCCCTTAGGCGGCGAGCGATTTAACTGTCCAATTTCTTGGGGGCAGTTCGGACTGACCCTCTTTTTTAGCCGCGTACTACATCTTTCCGGGACCGCATAGCCAGATCCCTTCCGGCAATCATACCCACCTGAGGTTCGGCATCAGGTCGCTGTGCTCGTCAATACTGACGCAACCCAGTTCGTTCATCATCCGCTTCATGGATTCCTTGGATTTCGAGTCAAAACTGGCAATCATCAGCAACTGGCCCGGTGCCATTTGCGCTTTCTGCCGCCCCAGCCCGAGGCGGCCGACCTTGACGCCGACCAATCCGCCGATCCACCAGCCGATCATCGCGCCAAGCGCGATAGCGCCAACATACGCAATGGTAGTGGCGCCCGTACTGGCGGAGACTCCGTATCTGAAAATTACCAGCGCGGCGATGATCGCTCCGACAAAAAGTCCGGTGATCGCCGCTCCTTCGCGATACGTGGTCTGGCCGATGTCAATCCTCGGCAATCCGTCAACTGGTTGATTGTCGCGCTGGGCAAACCACGGTCCCGCGACGAGTGCCGATGTACCGGCCAACTCGCCTAATCGCGCTCGCGCCAGCCCCGCCGTGGCGACGTCATTCAGCCTGAAATACAGTAGCGTACGCATGGTGTGTTACCTCACTCAATCTCAATTTCGACTTCCGGCGAACCGGCGGATGTTTGCGTAATGATTCCGGCCCAAGCTCCAGTGCCCCTTGACCGCGGGGCAGGATGGCGACCGCAGGTTGGGCCAGCCTTCGTTGACAGCGCGATCCCAGTCAATCAGTAGTGTGGCTGCTTGATGCCATTGGGTTGCCACCAAACGTATGAATCCAATTCTCTGGATGCTTCCCTTCGGCAACTGGCCGACCTGGCGGTCGCGCAGCAGGCGCATGGCGGGAATGGCCCGGTAGGTGGTCTTCGCAGGATTGTTCGGCACGATATTTCCTTCATTGTTTGGAAGGCTGGCCGTGTGGCGGCAGTTGTGACGGGGCACCACCGCTGTGGGCTCCGGTCTTCCATTGCGAACGGGTAATCATTTCCATCCGTCCCGCATTGCCGAGGATCTTCACGGCATCATCGTCATGATGAGATCGCGGCTCGGCCAGCCTGAAACGCGGAAGGGCAGCAAAGAAAGCGGCAACCAACCTGGCGATCGGCATTACGGCCGCAAAGGGTTCCAATCGCCGGACATCGATTACATCGATCCTGGCGAACGACCGATTTCCTTGGTTACGGGGGTAGTGGACGACCGGAGGTCGCCGCGTGGCATCTTGCATGAAATTTCCGGGAATCCCCGTGAGTGACTTCAGGAGTCACCAGTCCTAAGACGTTGTCGAGGGGGAAGGCCCGGAAACGAGTGGTGGGCGAACCAGAAGCACGCCGCTTCAGGGACGCAGCAACTATAAGCATAGGTGTCCGTTGCATCCCAGGCTAACGCCCTTACAAAATGGCCCGGCAGGTGTTACGCCACGCACCCGCGGCGCCCGCAAACGCAAACCGGTCGTCCACCGCTCGCACTACACTGAAATGGCATTCCACAGCAATCTTCGCTGTCCGGATCTCTTTGCTTTTCTTCAGATCGTCGTCAACGCAAGGCTTGAAATGAACCGTCTCCAATACTCGGTGAGCCTTTCCTACGAGGTCATGGATCCCACGGCGGACTTCATGCTGAACATTGAAGCTGCCAGGACTTCGCGGCAGTTCGTCGTTGCCGAACGACTGACGTTCCCCCCGTCAATTCAGACCACCAACTACACGGATCCGGTGCTGTGCAACCGCCTGCTTAGAATGCGCGCACCCAAGGGCCGCCTTGCCATCCGCTATGAGGCAGTCGTCGATATCGATCATCGCCTGGACGACAGCGATCAGTTGTCAGAAGTGCCTGTCGCCGAACTGCCGTTCGATGTCTGGCACTACCTGGCGCCTAGCCGATATTGTGAATCTGACCGCCTGATGGAATTTGCGATGCGTGAATTCGGGGGCATGCAGCGCGGCTATGGCCGCGTCTACGCAATTCGGGAGTGGGTACGCAATCACGTGCGTTATCTCTCGCGCTCCACCAACGAGCGCACGTCGGCGGTCGATACCATCGTGGAACGCACCGGTGTCTGCCGCGACTTTGCCCACCTGATGATTGGGATCTGCCGCGCCCTGAGCATTCCGGCGCGCATGTCCAGCAGCCTGGACTATGGGGCGGATCCGGCAATGGGCGCGCCGGATTTTCATGCGGTGGTAGAAGTGTACTTGTCCCACCGGTGGTACCTGCTCGATCCCTCTGGCGTATCGATCCCGACGGGGCTGCTTCGTATCGGCACCGGCCGGGATGCCGCGGACATACCGTTCGCGGCGATATTCGGCGCGGTGGAATCGGAGCGGCCCTTTGTCGAAATCCATGCTGTGACCGACACAGCGGCCGGGATTGAAATGCCGGTGTTCACTGCAAAGGCCATCTCCACCTGGTAGCCGGCGCTCGTTGGCCGTTGCTACCGGCTCCGTGGTCGGTTGCGCATCAACGTTTGTTTCCCTTCATGCTCTCGGTTTCCATGGCGGCCTTCCATTCCTCATAGGCCTCGATCGGCTCCATGGACTGATCGACGAACGCGGCGGCGCGCTCCGCGGCGGCCAGCGTATCCACGGCGGAGTCGCCCTGGTTGTCGTCCTCCGTGCTGGGTGGCAGCAGCATGTCTTCGAGCATCGTCGCCAGTTCCGATGTATCCCATGACTCACCCAACTGAGTCTTCTTCTTCATGTAGTGCCGGACTTCCGAGTCTTGTCCGGCGCTCAATGGCAGTCCACGGAAGGTAAGCTCTTCGTTCTGATGGGATCATGATGTACCTCCGACGAGGGTCTGTACTACGAGGAAGCGCTAAACAGCATGAGCCATGGGAACCACTTGACACCCGAGATCGGCGAGGCGTTTGAGCAGGCGGCGGATGGTCTTCTCGGCATGATGGCGGTCGAAGTAATTAGGACCAAGGTCGGTGTATTCAACGCCGTCGCTGAGCATGTGGTAGGCAGCGGTGAGCATGGAGGCGGCCACCGCGAGGATAGCCTTCTTGGCGCCGCGGCGCGCCTTGCCAACAAATAGGTCTACGATGAAGGCGTGGTCACTTTTAACCCCATAGTCCGCAACCATGATACTTCCAGGCACTGCGTACCCATCTAAGGCCACGAGAACGCGCCCGAGCGCGCCCCCTCTGGAAGATGGAGCGGTGCCGATCAACCTGAGGCTTGTCCGCGAAGCCACCACGTCCGCGTTGGACGCACAAGGAGCCAACAATGAAACTGATTGAGCCGGACGAACAACGGGCATTTCTTGCTGCTCTGCGGCATAACGGTCTGGCAGAAGATGATTTCGAGGTTGCCGAAAACGATACGACGGACCCAAAGGGCGACGAGAACTTTGGTCTGCAGGGCTTTGTCGCCGTAACGAGACGATCAACTCGAGTTACGCGGGAATACCCTATCGGTTACGAGGCAGATTGGGTGGAGCACTTCACCAAAGATCTGGGAGCCGGCGCATTCGATAAGCTGGAATGAGAGACCCCAGGCCGTGAGGCACGGGGGGTAGAAAAGCCGGCCATTTGGCAGATAGGGATATTAGCCTGGAAGGCAGCCGAACTCAGTGGTTGGAGCGTGCCCGAAGGATGGTGCCAACCTGCGACCACGTTGTCCCACAGCGAACCGAACCCTCTTTCAAGGACTTCCGTTGCATGTCAGCCCGCCTACGTGTGGGCGGCCATGGGCGATGCCCACGGGCCGCTCGGCTTACATCACGCCACCTTGACCTCGATGCGGCTCGGTTGCGCGTGTTCGGCTTTCGGGATGCGCAGCTTGAGCACGCCGTGGTTGAACTCGGCGACGACCTTCTCGGCATCTAGTTCCTTGGATAGCGTGAACACGCGCCGGTAACGCGGCAGGGAAACCTCCGTGTAACTGGCTTCCATGTCGTCCGGCTGAGCCAGGACGACTTCGCCCTTGATGGTCAGAATATCGCCTTCCACCTGCACGACCAGCTTGTCCTTGGGCACACCCGGCAGATCGGCGTACAGGGTGATGCCTGCGGCGTCCTCATACACATTCACTGGCGGCATCAGGGCCGCGTCAGCGGGGTCGGCTTGTTTGGTGACAGCAGTAGTTTCGCTCATGGCCAGATCCTCCTCACTCACTGGATGCTGATGAGGCGCCGCTGCGCGGCTTCGAGACGCTGGATGCTAATGTGCAGCACGCCGTCGCGGTATTTGGCTTCCACCGCGTTGGGATTTACGTCGTCTGGTAGGCTCACCACACGGCGGAAGCGGCCCGCGAAGCGTTCATTGATATGCAGGGAGGTTTGCTCGTCCTTGTCAGAGAGATCGGGCTTGCGCTCGCCGACAATGGTCAGTACGCCCTTCACCAGTTGCACGTCGATGCTGGCCGGATCGAGGCCGGGGGCAAAAGCGTAGATTTCCACCGAGTGGGGTGTGCCGCCGACATTGATGGCCGGAAAACTGACCTGACCGCGAATGCTGTGAGACAGCTCGAATGGCTGCTGCATCTCACGCTGCAGGCGTTCCAGCGCTGAGAATACGTCACGGGGAAACAGGGATCGATACATCATGTTTGCCTCCATTCGCTCGGGCGCGGGCGCCATATTCTGACGTCCCCGGTTGGAATGGTAAGGCTTCCCCTGAGGATTTCAAGTTCTTGATTTGACTGATATTCGCCATCATTCTTCCGAGCGGAAGGGCAGCGCTAGAGAGCTGAAAAGGGGAACACGCATGGAATTCCAGGACTACTACAGAACGCTGGGAGTGACGCGCGATGCCACCGCGGAGGACATCAAGAAGGCGTTCCGCAAGCTCGCGCGCAAGTTCCATCCCGACGTTTCCAAGCAGTCGGATGCCGAACTGCGCATGAGGGAGCTCAACGAGGCCTATGCCGTACTCTCCGACCTGGAAAAGCGCGCCGCGTACGACCAATTGGGACGAGGCCATCAGCCCGGCCAGGAGTTCCGTCCGCCGCCGGACTGGAACACCGGCTTCGAGTTCTCCAGTCGCGGCTACTCGCCCCGGAAAGAGGCCGATTTCAGCGACTTCTTCGCCGAGCTGTTTGGCCACATGGGGGGCGGACACCGCAGTTTCCATACACGCGGTGGCAACGTTCAGTCACGCGGTGTGGATCACCACGCCAAGGTGCTGCTGGACCTGGACGACACCTTTACCGGCGCCACCCGTCAGCTTTCGCTGCAGGTACCAAGCATGGACGCCCGTGGCGGGGTACAGCTCAGGAGCCGGACCCTCAGCGTGAAAATTCCCAAAGGCGTACGCGAAGGTCAGCTCATTCGTTTGGGCGGGCAGGGTGCGCCGGGGCTCGGCGGCGCGCCGGCGGGGGATCTTTTTCTGGAAGTGCATTTCAAACCGCACGATCAATTGAAAGTGAAGGGACGCAATCTACACCTCACCCTGCCGGTGGCGCCATGGGAGGCGGCGCTGGGGGCGGTGGTGCCCATCCATTTACCTGGGGGCGAACTGAAGGTGCGCATTCCCCCCGGCGCGCAGAGCGGCAATGAGCTACGCGTGCGCGGCAAGGGCATCCCCGCGAATCCACCGGGCGATCTGCTGCTGGACCTTCAAGTGGTGTTGCCGCCGGCAAACACCCCTAAAGCGCGGGAGCTTTATGAAACCATGGCCCGGGAATTGGCCTTTAAACCGCGCCCGGATAGGGGAGTCTGATCCGGCCGATGAGCGGGCATACCGCCTCGGCTCACTGAACGGCCACTATGTAGCGACCAGCGGCCATCCGAGTCGATAGCGTGATCGTCTCATCATCGGCCATTTCGGCCTTCCGGAGCCGTGCAGTCGAATGACTCAGATGGGTCGGGGGACTAAACCGCTCGCGCGGTAGGGGCTACGGCCATACGCTGGCGGAGTTTGCGCGAATGGCTGCTTCAAAGATCGTTACGGCCGTTCGTCGATCCAAAAGCACAGTACGGCAATTGATGCGGCAGTTGTCCTTGCCACTCGATCCCGACGACTAACAGGACATGCAATACGGCAGCGCCGAGGAGGCCTGGCTGTGGCTGTCCGCCTGCCGGCAGAAATATGCGACACCGGGGAGGGGCAGAGCAAGCGGCTCAGATTACGCGGTCGGAACAGTTCCGCCGTCGATGACGTACTCGGTGCCGGTGATGGCGCTGGCCCGCGCGGAGACGAGGAAACCAATGAGTTCTGCCACTTCTCGGGGAGAGCATGGCCGGCCGAGAGGAATGCCCCCGAGCGAATCCATGATGATCTTGCGGGCGCCTTCCGTGTCGATGCCGCGCTGCCGGGCGATCTCGGCAACGAGACCCGCGGCGGCGTCTGTCTCGACCCAGCCGGGGGAGACACGCACGACGCGAACGCCTTTCGGACTGACTTCCCTGGACAAGGCTTTGCTGTAGTTCGACAGGGCAGCTTTGGCGGCGGCATAGGCAATCGTGGCCTCCGGCAACGGCAACTGCCGCTGGATCGACGTGACGTGGATGATGACGCCCGAGCGCTGCTCGACCATCAAGGGCAACAGCGCGCGATCGATGCGCACTGCCGGGAACAGGTTCAGGCTCAATGCCTTGCTCCATTCGTCGTCGTCGAGCACCCTGAAGCCACCCGCCGGCGCAGATGAGCCACCCGCCACGTGCACGATTATATCGACGCCGCCGAGCCGTTCGAGCACGGCGTCGACAATGGTTTTACAGCCCTCGGCCGTCGTGATGTCCGCACCGATGAACCTTTCTTCGGAAAGGTCATCGGGACGCGAACGTGCCGTCGCGATGACGTTCGCGCCTGCCTCGCAAAGGTGTGCGACAACGGCTTTACCGATTCCTTTGGTCCCGCCTGTGACAAGCGCCCGAAGGCCCTGAAGTTCGGGTGCGGCGCTCATCAGTGAATCTCCAGAGACGCGATCTTGCCGCCAGCCAGGACAAAGGTGTACGTCAGCTCGACCGGGCTACCGGGGAAGGCGCCCGTGAGCCTGGCGCGCATCGTGACGGCGGCGCCATTCTGGGACAGCTCCAACGGCTCGACGTTGTACTGGTACCTCGCTTTGGCGTCTTTCTTCCAGGCCTGGATGGCTTCGAGCCCCTCGATAGTGCGGCCCTCGTCGCGCACGACGGCGTCGGCAGCGAAGCAGTTCGCAAGAGAGGCGGTGTCGCTGGTGGTTTCTGCGTTCAGATAGGTATCCAGTGGCGGCGGCACGGTCATGTTCATCGGACTCTTCCTGAATGTCACGTTTGCACGCCCAAGGATGGCGC
The DNA here is from genome assembly GCF_056398885.1 of Cupriavidus sp. 01T418. Classification (NCBI taxonomy): domain Bacteria; kingdom Pseudomonadati; phylum Pseudomonadota; class Betaproteobacteria; order Burkholderiales; family Burkholderiaceae; genus Cupriavidus; species Cupriavidus sp. 01T418. The sequence continues at coordinate 67,243 of NZ_JBFTQG010000021.1, read as the reverse complement.
TATAGTTACCACATCGCAAGAACGCACTAAAAAGTAAGTAAGCCGTGCCCAACCGAAAAGCCTACACTCCTGCGACTGCTGCGGTCGACGTCGAAGCCGCATTCAAGCTGCTGGAAGGTCGTTGGAAGCTGGTGATCCTATTTCACCTTTTCGGTGGCCAGGTTCGGCGTTTTTCGGACCTCGAGAGGCTGATCCCCGGCATCACGCAAAAGATGCTTGCCCAGCAGTTACGCCGCCTCGAACAGGCCGGCATTGTGACGCGCACGGTCTATCACCAGGTGCCGCCGAAGGTGGACTACCGCCTGACCGATTGGGGCCAAGCGCTTTGCCCGGCACTGGATGCGATCCTGAAATGGGCGGAGCGCCGTAAAGACTTTCCATCGGCGGCGTCGAGCGTGCGTGCCTAAGGCTGACAGACCTGTTTTCCAGAATACGAATTCTGTGGGTGGTCGACGAGGTGTCTGCTGTAAGTCAACGGGCTGCAAGCGAGAGCGAAATCCCCGGCTGTGGGGGCTTAGGGCGCCGGCCGGAAGCGCGCATCTGCGCTCATCGGGGTGTTCCGCCTTCGAAGAAGGCCAGCTGCCGCCCTCATCGAGACTACATAAGCGTTTGTGCTGTCAGCGCTCGCCGCGGATCAGGCCGGTGATTTCTGCTTCACGCGTTATCCAGTCCCAGTCGATATCGAGTTCGCATTGGCAGCGCGGGCAAACCAGTGGCTGCGACATCGTACCGGAGACCGCATTCTGCAGTGTCTCCGCGTGGATATGACCACATTTCTTGCACGTCAGGAAAATGGGAATGGGCGGCTTCATCCATGCCTCGACCGGGTTCAAAACGCGGACGAGTAAATGGCGAGTGAGGGATGCGCGTGGTGGAGGCGTGGCCTACCCGATTCCGGCGGTGGCGCCGTTGGACCACCGTTTGTCTTGACCAGTGTCACTGGCACACGGGCGCGGCGCACGACCTTGCCCGCAAGACCGCCGCCAAGCAAGCCGCCCAGGTACGACCTTGCAGCGGTGCCTATGATGATGCCATCACACTGATTTGCAGTAGCAGCCCGGACAATGGTCGTAGCCCGGGATCCGACGCCAATTTGGGCATCATAGTGCACGCCCGAGTCGTCCAGTATCTCGCATGCCCGCTGCAGCGCCTCCTCGCCCTCCTGCCGTTCGAGCCTGCGCAATTCCGACAGGGAATGGAAGGCGGCGGCCCGCCCCATTTCCAGTGGCTCCTGGACATTGAGCAGGACCACTTTGGCGACGCTGTGTTCGCGGAATAGGAAAGCGGCATGGCGAACGGCACATAGGGCGCACTCGGAGCCATCCACGGGAACCAGAATTGTGAGCATTTGGAGTATCTAGCCTCTACACGAAGTCGTCGGGCCCATTCAGGCTCGGAGGTGCATCCCCCGGCGTAGAGCCTCTGTAATAGATATAGAAGGTCGCGTGCAAAGACGGCATAAAGAGACGCCTGTCGGTGTATTCAAAGTGTAAAAAGGCGCCGGGGATCGGAATCAGGTGTCGGTAGCGTCTGTCACGATCCAATTTGTGCGGGCGCCGCCCGGTTCGCGCAAATAGCGCAGTGTCCAGTGGAGTCGCAAGCGACAAGCATGGAGATGTCGACCATCGCCAGGATGCGGCGCCCAGGCGGTCGGCAACCAGACGGATGGTGAACCACTTGAATCACTTTCCGACCAAAATCTATACACGTTTTTTACGTTAACGGCCGCGGTTTCGACAAGGTCTTTGCGGCGGCCTTCCTATATTGAGGCAGTCTCCCTTCGCAATACGGAGTACTTCGTGGAAGCGATCGTGGTGCTACTGATCCCGGCATTCGGTGCTGCTCTGTGGGCGCTGATCGCGGGCTTTCGCCGTCTGGAGCGTCGATCCCATGAGCGCTGACCTGCTTTACTGGCTGGCGGGCGGCGTGACCATCGGCCTGTTCGTCTACCTCCTTTACGCACTGTTTAACGCGGAGGATGTGGCATGAACTCCTCTCCTTTCGTCCAGCTCGGACTCTACCTCGTTGCGCTGTTCGCACTGGCTTGGCCGCTGGGCCGCTACCTGACCGCCGTCATGGACGGCCGCCTGAGCGCCCGCCATGGCTGGCTCGGCGCCTGCGAGCGCGGCATCTGCAAGCTGATCGGCACCAGCGCCGATGAGGACATGCCATGGTGGCGCTATGCCGCTGCGATCGTGCTCTTCAACTTCCTTGGGGTGATCGCCGTCTATGCGCTGCAGCGCGTGCAAGGCTGGCTGCCGCTCAACCCGGCCGGCATGGCCAATGTCGAACCGGGCTCCGCATTCAATACCGCCGTCTCCTTCGTCACCAACACTAACTGGCAGGGCTACAGCGGCGAAAGCACCATGAGCTACCTGACGCAGATGCTGGCGTTGACGGTGCAGAACTTCTTTTCGGCCGCCACCGCGATCGCGGTGGTGGTGGCGCTGGTGCGTGGCTTCGCCCGTCGCTCGGCCGCCGGTATCGGCAATGCCTGGCTTGATCTCGGCCGCGCCACCGGCTATGTGCTGCTGCCCATGGCGTTCCTGATCGCCCTGTTTCTGGCCGGGCAAGGTGCGATCCAGAACTTCGACGCCTATCAGGACGTGAAGCTGATCGAGCCGATCGCCTACCAGCAGCAAAAGAACGACGCCAGCGGCAAGCCCATGGTCGACAGCGCCGGCAAGCCGGTGATGGAGGACCTGAAGACGGACAAGCAAACCATTGCCATGGGTCCGGTTGCCTCACAGGAGGCGATCAAGATGCTTGGTACCAATGGTGGAGGCTTCTTCAACGCCAACTCTGCCCATCCCTATGAGAATCCGACGGGGGTGTCCAACTTCGTCCAGATGCTGTCGATCTTCCTGATCCCGGCCGCGCTGTGCTTCATGTTCGGGGCCATGGTCGGCGATATGCGTCAGGGCGTGGCGGTGGTCGCCGCCATGACGGTGATCTTCGTCGCCATGTTTGCCGTGGTGCAGTGGTCGGAGATGCATGCCAACCCGTTGCTGACGCAACTTGGCGTCGACGGCACTGCCGGTAACATGGAGGGCAAGGAAACGCGCTTCGGCATCACTGCCTCCAGCCTGTTCGCGACCATTACCACGGCGGCGAGCTGCGGCGCGGTGAACACGATGCACGACAGCCTGCTGCCCCTGGGCGGTCTTGTGCCGATGCTGCAGATCCAGCTTGGCGAGGTCGTATTTGGAGGAATCGGCTCCGGCCTGTATGGCATGCTGGTATTCGCCCTCCTGGCGGTGTTTCTGGCCGGCCTGATGATCGGCCGTACGCCGGAATACCTTGGCAAAAAGATCGAATCCTATGAGATGAAGATGGTCTCGGCTGCGATCCTGATTACGCCTTTTCTGGTCCTGGCTGGTACGGCCGTCTCCGTGCTGGCCAAGGATGGGCTGGCAGGCATCCTCAATCCGGGCGCCCATGGTTTCTCGGAGGTCCTGTACGCCTTTTCCTCGGCCGCCAACAACAACGGCTCAGCCTTTGCCGGTCTAAGCGCCAATACCCCTTACTACAACCTCCTCCTGGCGCCGGCGATGTGGTTTGGCCGTTTCGTGCCGATCGTGGCTGTGCTCGCCATTGCCGGCAATCTGGCCAGAAAACCGCGCCTGGCTGTCTCGAGCGGCACCATGCCCACGCATGGCGTGCTCTTTGTGGTGCTGCTGGTCGGCACGGTGATCATGGTCGGCGCGCTCACCTACATCCCGGCCCTGGCTCTGGGTCCAGTGGTTGAACACCTGCAACTGTTTGCGCATTAGGACAGCGGCCATGAACGATACGACGAGGCCTGAACCGCCTTCGCAGGCAGGCCACACTACCGGCGACCGCACGGTGCGCTCGCTACCGCTATTCGACCCGGTCCTGGTCAAGCCAGCCGTCGCGGAGTCCTTCCGCAAGCTGTCGCCGCGCGCGCAACTCCGGAACCCGGTGATGTTCGTCGTTTGGGTGGGCAGTGTGCTGACCACCTTGCTCGGCATCCAGGCCGTCTACGGCCGCGGCGAGGCACCCGCCGGCTTTATCTTTGCCGTCTCCGCCTGGTTGTGGTTCACCGTGTTGTTTGCCAACTTTGCCGAAGCGCTGGCCGAAGGTCGTGGCAAAGCCCAGGCAGCGGCATTGCGCGGCAGCCGCAGGAACGTAATGAGCAAGAAGCTTGACCATGCCCGGCGCGATGCACAGGTCTCGGTGACGGACTCCCTCAGCCTGCGCCGCGGCGACATTGTGCTGATTGAGGCCGGCGAGATAGTGCCGGCGGATGCCGAAGTGCTGGAGGGCGTCGCCTCGGTGGACGAATCCGCCATTACTGGCGAATCGGCTCCGGTGATCCGCGAATCCGGCGGCGACTTTTCCGCCATTACTGGAGGCACGCGCGTGCTGAGCGACTGGCTCATCGCTCGCGTGACTGCCAATCCGGGGGAGGCCTTCCTCGACCGGATGATCGCCATGGTGGAAGGCGCCAAGCGCAAGAAGACGCCAAACGAGATTGCTCTGACGATTCTCCTGGTGGCGCTGACGCTGGTCTTCCTGATGGCAACCGTGACCCTGCTGCCGTTCTCGCTATATGGCGTCAACGCTGCCGGCACCGGCAGCCCGGTCAGCATCACCGTGCTGGTGGCGTTGCTGGTGTGCCTGATTCCCACTACCATCGGCGGCTTGCTCTCCGCCATCGGCGTGGCCGGCATGAGTCGCATGCTGCAGGCCAACGTGATTGCCACATCAGGGCGCGCGGTGGAGGCCGCTGGCGATGTCGACGTCCTGTTGCTGGACAAGACCGGTACCATCACGCTCGGCAACCGGCAGGCCAGCGCCTTCTTGCCGGCACCGGGAGTGTCGGACCGGGAACTGGCCGATGTCGCCCAGTTGGCCTCGCTGTCGGACGAAACACCGGAGGGGCGCTCCATCATCGTGCTCGCCAAGGAGGCGTTCGGCTTGCGCGGTCGCGAATTGCATGATGCCCATTTCCTTCCCTTTACCGCGCAGACCCGCATGTCCGGCGTCAACATCGGCGAGCGTCATATCCGCAAGGGTTCTGCCGACGCGGTGCGAGCCCATGTGCTTGCCGTGGGCGGTCACTACCCGGAGGGCGTCGCCGATCAGGTCGACCAGATCGGCCGCCGCGGCAGCACGCCGCTGGTAGTGGCCGATGGCCCGCGCGTCATGGGCGTGGTCGAACTGAAAGATATCGTCAAGGGGGGGATCAAGGAGCGCTTTGCCGAACTGCGTGTCATGGGCATCAAGACGATCATGATCACCGGCGACAATCGTCTGACTGCGGCCGCCATTGCCGCTGAAGCTGGCGTCGACGACTTCCTCGCCGAGGCCAGGCCGGAAGACAAGCTCAAGCTGATCCGCGACCACCAGGCCGATGGCAGGCTGGTGGCGATGACCGGCGACGGCACCAATGATGCCCCGGCCTTGGCCCAGGCTGACGTGGCGGTGGCGATGAACAGCGGTACGCAGGCAGCCAAGGAGGCCGGCAATATGGTCGATCTCGACAGCAACCCCACCAAGCTCATCGAGGTCGTCGAGACGGGCAAGCAGATGCTGATGACGCGCGGCGCGCTGACCACCTTCTCGGTGGCCAACGATGTGGCCAAGTACTTCGCCATCATCCCGGCCGCCTTCGCGGTCACCTATCCATCATTGAAGGTGCTGGACGTGATGCATCTCTACAGCCCGGCGTCGGCCATCCTGTCGGCGGTGATCTTCAATGCGGTTGTCATCATTGCCTTGATTCCACTGGCCCTGAAGGGGGTGAAATACCGGGCGCTCGGCGCCGATGCGCTATTGCGTCGGAATCTGTTGATATACGGCGTCGGTGGCCTGATCGTGCCGTTCATCGGCATCAAGCTGATTGATGTTGTGCTTGGACTCATCGGTGTCGCGTAGGCGCCGGGAGACCTGACCCAGCCGAGTGGCAGAGGACTCGGCAAGGAGTTTTGCTCATGAAATCCCTGATCCGGCCGGCTGTGACACTGTTCCTGCTGCTGAGTGCCGTGACGGGCCTGCTCTATCCGGCTGCGGTCACCGGCGTGGCGAAGCTGCTGTTCTCCCATCAGGCGGCGGGCAGCCTGATCAAACACGGCAGCGAGATAGTCGGTAGTGAACTGATCGGCCAATCATTCAGTGGCATGCGCTACTTCTGGAGCCGGCCTTCGGCCACCGCACCGATGCCGAACAATGCTACGGCCTCGGGCGGTTCAAACCTCGGCCCGACCAACCCGGCTTTGGTTGATGCAGTCAAGGCACGCGTCGAGGCAGTCCGTACCGCGCACCCGGACCAGACTGGCACGGTGCCCATAGATCTGGTGACGGCGTCCGCTTCCGGCCTCGATCCGCATATCTCACCGGCAGCAGCCTACTATCAGGTCGAACGTGTCGCCAAGGCCCGCGGCTTGGCGCCTGCCAAAGTCAGGCAGTTGGTGGACCAGTACGTGGAGAGCCCCAGTTGGGGCATCTTCGGTGATAGCACCGTGAACGTGCTCAAATTGAACCTGGCACTCGACAAGGCTTGATCCGCATATCCACTAGGTCCGTGGAATTCGGCCCCTGCGCCTGAAGGGGAGCCGTTTCCGGAACGAGGAGCTGGACCATGGACGCCGATCGCCCCGATCCCGACCGTCTGCTCGAAGCCATCAGGGAAGAGGAGCAGGCCGCCGCGCGCGGCAAGCTGAAGATATTCTTCGGCGCCTGCGCTGGTGTCGGCAAAACGTACGCCATGCTGCAGGCGTGCCGGCAGAAGCAGGCCGATGGCGTGAATCCGATCATCGGTGCGGTGGAAACGCATGGCCGGGCCGAGACCGCCGTACTGCTCGATAGCATGCCCGTGCTGCCGTTGCGCAAGATTGCCTACCGGGACCGGATGCTGGCCGAGTTCGATCTCGACGCCGCGCTGGCGCTGAAGCCAGCGCTGATCGTGGTGGACGAACTGGCGCACTCCAACGTTGAGGGTAGCCGTCACCAGAAGCGCTGGCAGGACGTCGAAGAACTCCTGGCCGCTGGTATCAACGTCTACACCACGCTCAATGTGCAGCACCTCGAAAGCCTCAACGATGTCGTCGGCTCGATTACCGGCATTCGCGTGCGCGAGACCGTACCCGACCGCGTGTTCGACGCCGCCGACGAGGTGACGCTGGTTGATTTTCCTCCCGACGAACTCCTGATCCGGCTTGCTGCCGGCAAGGTCTATCTGGCCGACGAAGCCGAGCGGGCTACCCGGAATTTCTTCCGCAAGGGCAACCTGATCGCGCTGCGGGAACTGGCGCTGCGGCGCACCGCTGATCGCGTCGATGCGCAGATGCGGGCCTACCGGGCTGACCGGGCCATCGCCAGCGTCTGGCAGGCGAAGGAGCGCTTGGTTGCCTGTATTGGCCCTGGCCAGAGCGGCGAAAAACTGGTCCGCGTTACCGCCAGGTTGGCTGCCAAGCTGCAAGCCGACTGGATTGCCGTCTATGTCGAAACGCCGGCGCTGCAACGACTACCGGCCGCCGGCCGTGCGCGCGTGCTGAGCGCGCTCAAGCTGGCCGAGGAGATGGGCGCCGAGACCGCCACGCTGGCAGGCAGCGATGCTGCCGCCACGCTGGCGGCCTACGCCAAGGGGCGCAATGCTGGCAAGCTGGTGATCGGCCATCGGCTCATGGCAGGCTGGCGCCGCAAGCTACTGCCCGGGCTAGCTGACCGGCTGGCGGAACGGGCGGCCGAGCTCGACCTCTACCTGGTCGGCGTCGATGAAACGGCGCAGCCGGTCGAGGAGCGGCGCGTGCCGCTAGGTCAACTGGATTGGCGCGGCTACGGTGCGGCCACGGTCATCGTGGTGGCCACTACGGTAGTGACGGCGGGCCTGCTTTCAGTGTTTGAGCTGGCCAATGTGGTGATGGTGTTCCTGCTCGCGGTGGTTGGGGTCTCCATCCGCTACGGGCGTGGCCCCGGTGCCCTGGCTGCCTTGTTGTCGGTGGTGGGCTTTGATTTCTTTTTCGTCCCACCCAAGTTCACCTTCACAGTCAATGACACCCAATACTTCTTCACCTTTGCCCTGATGCTCCTGGTGGCTTTGGTGATCGGTCAGCTGGCCGCGCAATTGCGCTTCGAAGCCAAGATTGCCCGCGTGCGCGAACGACGAGCCGCCGAGTTGGCCGGGCTGGCGCAGCAGCTCTCGGCGGCCCTGACCACCGAGCAGATCGTCGGCATCGCAGTCGACCGCATTGGCACCATCTTTCATGCCAGATCGGCGTTGCTGCTGCCCGACAGCCAGGAGCGTATACGCGAGCCTCACGAGGCGTCCGATCCTGCCACGGTGGCGCTGATCGACAATAGCGTGGCGCAATGGGTCTACGACCACCAGCAACCGGCCGGCCAGGGCACCAATACGCTGCCGTCAGCAACTGCCCGATACCTGCCGCTGAAGGCGCCGATCCGCACCCGGGGCGTCCTGACCATCCAGCCGGCTGACGTGGCGCTGTTCGATACACCGGAAGACATGCGCCTGCTCGACACCTGTGCCGCGCAAATTGCGCTGGCACTCGAGCGAGTGCATTTTGTCGAGGTAGCACAGGATGCACTGCTCCAGATGGAAGGTGAGCGGTTGCGCAACAGTTTGCTGGCTGCCGTTTCCCACGACTTGCGCACACCGCTGACGGCACTCGTCGGCCTGGCCGATACATTGGGCGAGGACAATTTGCCATTGGAGACCCGAAAGGAGCTAGCCCTGGCCGTAGGCCAGAAGGCTCACGGAATCGCTGAGCTGGTCGGAAAACTGCTGGATATGGCGCGCTTGCAAGCTGGCGCAGTCAAGCTCAAGCGCGACTGGCAGTCGCTGGAGGAAGTACTGGGTTCGGCTCGGCGCCAACTCGAATCGTTGCTGGCCGGGCACAAGGTAAGCGCCAGACTGCCTGCCGATCTGCCGCTGTGCGAATTCGATCCGGTGTTGATTGAACGCGTCTTGGTGAATTTGTTGGAGAATGCGGCCAAGTACACCCCCCCGGGTAGTGAGATAGTGGTGTCTTCCACCGTCGGTGACGGCGTGCTTCGCGTGACCGTGGACGACAATGGCCCCGGGCTGCCAACCGGGCGCGAGGAAATGCTGTTTGCCAAGTTCGAGCGCGGCGAGAGCGAATCTGCCCAGCCCGGCGTCGGCCTCGGCCTGACCATTTGCCGCGCGATCGTCGAAGCTCACGGTGGCCGCATGCACGCCGAAAACCGCAGCGAGGGCGGAGCCCGCTTCGTCTTCACGCTGCCATTCAGCGCGTCCCTGACCCTCGACGAAGCATGATCTGAAACGCGTTCGACAGTTCGCGACATCAACCGCACACGCATCATGAAAACCGCCGCCCGCATCCTGGTCGTTGAAGACGATACCCAGATCCGGCGCTTTGTCTGCACCTCACTTTCCGCGGAGGGCTACAGCGTGTTCGAAGCCGAGACCGTGGCACGTGCGCTGGTTGAGGCCGCCGGCCGACAGCCCGAGCTATTCATTGTCGATCTCGGCCTGCCCGACCGCGATGGCTGCGAACTTATCTCGGAACTCCGTGCGTGGACACATGCCCCCGTGATCGTGCTGTCGGCCCGTGACCGCGAAGAGGATAAGGTGGCAACATTGGACGCGGGAGCCGACGACTACCTGATGAAACCCTTTGGCGTGCCGGAGCTGCTGGCTCGAGTCCGGGCGCAATTGCGACGCAGTACCGTAATCGCCGGCAGTGAACACGCCGGGATGGTGAACTTCGGCGAAGTGGCGGTGGATCTGGCGAGTCGGGAAGTGAGGCGCCAAGGCAATCTGGTACGACTGACGCCAACCGAATATCACTTGCTGGTAGCCTTGATCAGAGGGCATGGCCGCGTGTTGACGCACCGCCACCTGCTGCTCGAAGTGTGGGGACCGAATAGTTCCGGGCGCGCTCACTATTTGCGGATTTACATGGGCAATCTGCGGCAAAAGCTGGAAGCGGAGCCCGCAAATCCTCGTCATTTCATTACCGAGTTGGCTGTAGGGTACAGGCTCGTAGGTCTGAATTGAGAACACGGACCCGAGCAAGAATGCGATCGGGGCGGGCTCCCTTGGCGTAATGGCTTCCCGGAACGAGAACGGTACGACTTACAAACCTGCCTGTCCGCCTGGAACAACTCGAGTAAAGTACGTCATGATCGACACAATCGCTCTGCTAGTCGTCGCGGCGGCGGGATTCGCCTATCTCAATGAACGGGTCACGCGCCTGCCGATGACCATCGGCGTCGCCGCGATCGCTCTCTCGTGCTCGCTTGTGTTCATAGCGTGTGACGGTCTGCAGATTGCGGATTTACGCGGTCCCGTATCCCGGTGGCTGTCGGTGCTCGACTTCAGTCAGCTACTGCTGCAGGGCATGCTGTCCTTCCTGCTGTTCGCTGGCGCGCTTCATGTCGATGGACGCAGGCTGCGGCAATATGCATGGCAGATTGGCTTCCTGGCCGTGGTGGCAACGGCGGCCTCCGCGTTTCTCATTGGGCTCGCGACATACTGGGCGCTCCAGTTCGCCAACGTCCAGCTATCGTTCTCCTACTGTTTTGTCTTTGGAGCGCTTGTCGCGCCCACCGACGCCGTCGCGGTCTTGGGCGCCTTGCGACGGGCCAAGGTACCCGGGAACGTCGAGACGGCTATCGCCGGGGAGTCGCTGTTCAACGATGGGGTTGGCATCGTGCTCTTCACCATCTTTGCGCAGCTAGCTTCCGCTCCTGAACTGCCTTCTGCCTGGTTGCTTGTCGCCGACTTTTCTCGTGAAGCGTTTGGTGGTTTGCTCCTTGGTGGTGCAATTGGCGGCGCCACCTTTTTTCTGATGCGAAGCATTGACCGCTATCAGGTCGAAGTCTTGTTGACACTCGCGGCCGTGATCGGTGGATACACGGTTGCGGAGAACATCGGCGTCTCGGGCCCTCTCGCGATGGTAGTGGCAGGTGTGTTGTTGGGAAACGAGGGACGAGAGCAGGCCATGTCGACTACCACGCGGGGCAACATCGACACATTCTGGGAGCTGATCGATGTTGCGCTCAACGCGATTCTGTTCACGCTGATCGGGCTGGAGGCAGTCTCCGTGCACGCAGGAACGCGTGCCTGGATTGCCATACCGGCCACCGTCCTGATCGTACTTGCTGCTCGAATCCTGACCGTCGGTGTCCCCGTTGCATTGATGAGCGCGGCCTTTCGGCTGCCAGCAAGGACTGCGCCTCTTTTGGTATGGGCCGGGCTGCGCGGCGGCATCTCCATTGCGCTAGCGCTTTCCCTGCCGCCTGGGCGTGAGCGCGATATTGTCCTCATGCTGACCTACGGTAATGTCATCTTCTCCACATTTACTCAGGGCCTGACCATCGGATGGCTTGCCAGGCGTACCCAGGCACGCCTGCAAGGGCGGTAGCAGCCTCCTTGGGAACTCTGGCTGGAGCCGCGGCTGCAGATCATGTCCAACGTCGATGGACGGCCAACTGGAGAGGATGAACGTTTCTTCGAGTACATGAAGAAACGCCTGCGGCGGCTTGGGCTAGGCATGGCCTGTTGGCTCTTGATAGCTTTTTGATACAAGGCACCGGCAATGTTGCATCAACTTGACGTCGCTCCTCCTACCATTCAGCCATTCACAGATGAGCCGCGCCTCCCCGGCGCAAGACCCATGCAACAGTCGAGCTTGGCAGTCGCCTTTGCCTCAGTTCCGCGCCGGCACACGGGCAACGATATCGGGCGCTCCACACCAGCCCATGGGGATGCCCCTGGCACCGCTCATCGTTGGATTCGGTTGCGCCTCGCCGTGACATCGGGCCAGGTGCTCGCGCTACGTCAGTGGTTGCATAGGGTCCTCGGACCCCTGGCTCGCGGCTATGTTGTCGTGATCGACTGCCGCCTGGGCCAAACTACCGTGCATATCGAACTCGAGCACGGGGTGCATGATGCCGCAATGCACGCCATCGTAACAGCGCTTCCGACGATCGGGTTCGACCACGCCGAGGAACTCGTGGACGAGCATGCGAGCCACTGGAGCCGACTTTTCCCGCATGGGAGGCGACTCCATGCCTGCACGCGCGGTCCAATGCAACGCTCCAGGGAATGATGGGTGCCAACGTCGACAGCCGGCACCATCCGCCCAGACGCCCTTTTCCTGAACGAACGGTTGGACGCAAACGGCAGCGTGGCGGACCAAAGGCTGGCTGGCACCAGCAGCCAGTGAGCAGGCTTCCACGAGAAGCGCATGCGCACCGATCACAAGAATCGAATCTACTTCCTTGAAGCTCGAGACTGCCATGGACAGCGATATCCACATCAAGCCGTACAGAGAGGGTTGGGACGTCATTCGTGAAGGCGCAAGGTATGCTGAGTCGCATCATGGGACGCAGGCGATGGCGATTGCTGCCGGGGCGGTGCAAGCTCGGCACGAAAGCGTCGAACTTGTCATCCACGCTCGCGACGGCCGGATATGCACCCGCCGTGGCTTCAGCCACGATCCGACTTCCACCTCGGGTTAGTCAACTCAAACGAAGCAGAAGCAGCCCAAGGCTGCTGACGGCTGCGAGACCACTGCCGATGTGATGGCATGCTTGCCAGCCTCAAGGCCAGACAGCCTCCGTCGAAACTCCACCGATCAGGATCGGCAACGCAAGTACCTGAACAACATCGTCGAGCAGGATCATCGGGCCATCAAACGGCGACCGCGGCCGATGCTGGGGAGCGCTAGCGTCGGGCGCTGGCCGAAGACCTGATCGCTGGCGCATCCTTGCCCGCAGCGAGCCTACGCCTCAACCGGAAACACCGGCTCCCCCAGATTCAACATCAACCGGTTCGCCCACGCAAAGATTGCGACCGAGTGAATCAGGTCGAGGATCTCCGCATCGCTCACGCCCACCTCGCGCAACGCGCGCAGCCTGTCGGCATCGACCGTATCCGGCCGCTCGGTCAGCGCAATGGAGAACCGCGAGATCGCCCGCTCGCGCGCGGTGGTGCCGGCCGTTTGCGGGTCCTCGAAGACCTGCGAGATCACATCGTTGCGCTTGGCCAGTTGCTCGAAACGCTGCGCATGCACCGACGCGCAATACACGCAGCCATTGACGCGCGAGACCACCGTACTGGCCAGTTCGCGCTCGGCGCGCGCCATGCCGCCCGGGGCGTACATGATGGCGTTGAAGGCGGTGGAACGCTGGCGCAGGATCTCGGGCTGGTGCACCAGGAACAGGTAGTAGTCCGAAACCTTGGCCTTGGGGTGGCTTTCCTCCAGCACCGCGACCTGTTCGGGCGTGGCCTGGTCAACCTTGACCACGTCCAGCCACGCCTTCCAGTCGAGGACTTCGTTGGTGAAGCCTTGGATCTTGATCGGTGCGCTCATGCCGCGGCCTCCTCGGATTGCAGTGTCTTCAGGGCCTTCAGGCCGRCCACCAGGCGTACCTGGTAGGACAGGAATGCGATCAGCTGGGCGAGGGTGACCACGTCAGGTGTGGCCAGGCCGGCGGCAGGCAGCGTCTTGAGGGCGGCTTCGTCGCCCCCTACGGGATTCTCGATCAGCGTGCGGGTGAAGGCGAGAATGGCGCGCAGGCGCGTGTCGGCCAGCGAGGCGGGATCGCCTTGTTCGGCCACGGCGACCAGCGCGGCATCGGCGCCGGCTTCGGCGAGGCGCTCGCGATAATGCGCCATCAGCGCCGGCGCGGGCGTCAGGCGGGCGGCGTACAGCGCCACCAGGAGGCGCTGCACGAGCGGCAGGCCGGGCAGGGCGGGATCGAACAGCGCGTCGTAGCTGCCTTGCGTGGCGACGGCGACCTTGTCGCGCTGATGGCGCAGCGCATGGGTGGCGGAGCCGGCGGCAAGGCCGGCAACGCGGTCCACCACGTCGGCTGTGGCTGGGTTGGCTTGGGTCATGATTTGTTCTCTGTCTTGTTCTCTGTCTTGACTCGGGGGATTAGTCATTCGCTGACCTTGGCTCGGCCGGCATGGCTGGCGACAGCGCGCCCCAGGAATGCGCGCACGCCGTTCCAGGATTGCTCGTCCGCCATCGCGTTGGCCGCCGGCGTGCCGCCAGTGGTGCTGATGCGCCTGGAAACCGGATGCGCGTAGACCATCTGCGTGGTCGGCACATAGGGGAAGAGGATGGCATGGCCGGCGGCTTCGAAATCCAGGTGTTCGACGTGATGCGGATGCCCGGCCTCGGCCAGCTTGTCCGCCACCATGCGCGAATACAGGCTGGAAGGCCAGGAGCCATCGTCGGTGCCTGACAGCAGCATGACCGGCCCGCGGATGTCTTCCACGCGGATGCGGGCGCGCGCCACCGCGTCGGGATCCTGCAGCGCGGTCAGGATGGCGCGTTCGTGCCGGTGCGGCGCCGGGCCTTCGTCGAAAGGCGCCCAGCTCGCGGTGCGGTTGTTCTCCCACACATGCGGCAGCGGCTTGCCGTGGTGAAGCCAGGCCGGGCCTTCGCGGCCGATGGCGGGGTCGGCGGCATTCTGCGCGCTATGTACCACCGCGCCGGGCACGTAGCCGATCACCGCGCAGACCAGTTCCGGGAAGGTCGCGCCAAGCAGCAGCACCAGCTCGCCGCCGCGCGACTGGCCCGACAAGGCGATGAAATCGCGCGCCGGCCGCACCCGCTCGCGCATCCAGCGAAGGCCGCGCTCGAAGTATTCCAGCGGTGTGTTGGAGATATAGTCCGATAGCCCGGGGGCCTTGAAGTAGGCCAGTGCCAGCGCCGCGTAACCGCGCGAAGCATAGAGCGCGGCGCGCGGCTCGTTGATGCCGCCGCCGGAGCCATTCAGCACCATGACTGCCGGATGCGGGCCGGGGCCGGCCGGCAGGTAAAGCGTGCCGACCAGGCCGTCCTCGCGCACTTCCTGGCGGGTCACGCCGGCGGCCGCCAGCCGCTGCACCAGTTCGCCACGGACCTCGCCGCCATCCGTGCGCACCGTGCGCACCGTGATACCGGCGACCAGCGGCCGGGTGGCATCGGCGTGGAATTGTTCGCGGCTGTCGCTGTCGACCGGGCGCTGGGACCACAGCAGGCCCATGGGGCTGACGCCAGCGTAGCTGCCGGACGAAGGCGCGTCGCGCTCCAGGTCGACCGTGCCCGCGGCGTCCGCCACGAACACCGCCTCGCTCGCCCAGGGAATCTCCCGGCCGCGCACCGTGCGCGCGGCAATGCTGACGATTTCGCCCGGGCGCAGGCCCGACACGGCAATCCGGCGGGCAACGTCGATCAGGTCGTCGGCTGGCGTGATGGTGAGCAGTGCCATACCCGCTCCGCCTTACTTGCCGTCGCGCGTGACCATCATCGCCGCGGTGCGGTCGCTGGTCATCGGCGCCACCTTCAGGCCTTTCCTGGCGGCCCAGATGTTCTGGTAGTGGAAGAGCGGCAGCACGCCCACGTCGTCGGACACCAGCTTGACCGAGCGCCGCAGGATGGCCTCGCGCTTGGGCACGTCGAACTCGGCGGTGGATTCGTCCAGCGCCTTGTCCACCGCCGGGTTGCTGTAGTGGCCCCAGTTGGAGGCGCCCAGGCCCTTCCTGGCATCCACCGAGGCCAGCACGTTTACCAGCGCATAGCTGGCCTCGCCGGTGCCATTGCCCCAGGCCAGCATGCTGACCGCGTACTCATTCTTGTTGGCGCGGCCCGCATACACCGACCAGGGCACCACTTCCACCTGCGTCGTGACGCCGATACGGGTCCAGAATTGCGCCACGGCCTGGGCGGTCTCGGGGCCTTGCGGATAGCGGTCGTTAGGGGCGTGGATGGTCAGCTTGAAGCCGTCCTTGAAACCCGCCTCGGCCAGCAGCTTCCTGGCCTGCTGCTGATCGTAGGCAATGTCCTTGACCTCCGGGTTGTAGCCGAAGGTGTTCTTGGGCATCCACTGGTTGGCCACGCTCGCGGTGTTCTGCAGGATGCGGCCCACCAGGGCCTGGCGGTTGATCGCCAGCGACAGCGCGCGGCGCACGCGCACGTCCAGCAGCGGGTTCTTGTCCAGCGGCTTGCCGGCGTTGTCGGTGATGTACGGGTTGGGGCCGGGCTTGAAGCTCGGCTGCAGCAGCATCACGCGCAGGCCGGCGTAGGGAAACACGCTGACGTTGGGCGATTGCTTGAGCTTGGCCAGGTCGGACACCGAAACCTTGTCGATCACATCGACGTCGCCGGACAGCAGCGCGGCGGTGCGGGCCGGTCCGTTGTTGATA
The DNA here is from genome assembly GCF_056398885.1 of Cupriavidus sp. 01T418. NCBI lineage: Bacteria > Pseudomonadati > Pseudomonadota > Betaproteobacteria > Burkholderiales > Burkholderiaceae > Cupriavidus > Cupriavidus sp. 01T418. The sequence continues at coordinate 51,072 of NZ_JBFTQG010000021.1, read as the reverse complement.
TAGCGGTAGTTGACCTGCTGCCAGGCCGGCTTGCCGTCCCAGTAGCCGTCGTTGCGCGCCATCATCACGCGGTCGCCCGGCGTGTAGGAGATGAATTTGTATGGGCCGGTGCCGACCACGGCGCGGCCGCTGTTGTAGTCCTCGGTGCTGGCCTTCTCGCCCACGTGCTTGCTGACGATGTGGATCGAGGCCAGGTTCAGCGGCAGGTCCGGGTTCGGGATATTGGTCTTGACGACAAGGGTGTACGGATCCCTGGCAGTCACCGATTCCACGGTGCGCAGGTAGCCCGAGAACGAAGCCACGCTGCCCGGCACACTGCGCGCGCGCTGGTAGGAGAAGATCACGTCCTCGGCGCCAAAAGGCTTGCCGTCCTGCCACTTCACGTCGCGGCGCAGCTTGAATTCCCAGGTCTTGTCATCCAGCGCCTTCCACGACAGCGCCAGTCCCGGCTGCAGCTTGTTGTCCTTGTTCTCCACCAGCAAGTCCCAGAAATGCAGGTCCACGGAGCGGTCGCCGGCATGATTGTTGAGTTGCGGGTCCAGCGAGGACAGCGGATCGGCGAAGGCGATCGACAGCGACTGCGCGCACGCGGCACCGGCGCACAGCATGGCCGCTACGGTGGCGCTGATCGAGAGGGACAGCAGGCGTTTCATGGTTGGATTTCCTCGGGGCGATGGGAATGGATGGGACTGCGCCAGGCTTCAGCTGCCGTCGTTCAAGTGGCAGGCGCTGAAATGGTTCACGGCAATGCCGCGCAGGCGCGGCACCTCGGTCCGGCAGCGCGCCATGGCATGCGGGCAGCGCGGATGGAAATGGCAGCCCGGCGGCGGCGCCAGCGGGCTGGGAATCTCGCCCTTGATGGCAGTGAAGGTCTTGTGGCGCGAGTCCAGCCGCGGGATTTCCGCCAGCAGCGCCTGCGTGTACGGATGGTTGGCCTGCCGGAAGATCTCCTCGGTGGGCGCGCTCTCGACCACGCGGCCCAGGTACATGATGACCACGCGGTCCGACACATGCTCCACCACGCCAAGGTCGTGGCTGATAAACAGGTAGGTCAGGCCAAGCTGCTCGCGCAGGTCCATGAACAGGTTGAGCACCTGCGCCTGGATCGAGACATCCAGCGCGGCCACCGCCTCGTCGCACACCAGCAGCTCCGGCTGCACCGCCAGCGCGCGGGCAATGCCGATGCGCTGGCGCTGGCCGCCGCTGAACTGGTGCGGGTAGCGCTGGCGCAGGGCCGGGTCCAGCCCGGCGCGTTCCAGCTGGGCACTGACATAGTCGTCGAAGCCGGCCGCGTCCACCAGCCCGTGCAGGCGCGCGCCTTCGCCGACGATGCGGTCGACCCGCAAGCGCGGGTTCAGGCTGGCGTAGGGATCCTGGAACACCATCTGGATCTTCAGGCGCAAGGCGCGGCGGGCGCCGGCGTCCAGGCCTTCGACGTTTTGCCCGTCCACGCGGATTTCCCCCGCCGACGGCGCCAGCAGACCGGCCACCATGCGGCCGAGCGTGGACTTGCCGCAGCCGGATTCGCCAACCAGGCCAACCACTTCGCCACGGCGGATCTGCAGGTCGACGCCGTCTACCGCGTGCGTGACCGGTGACGGTTCCGACCAGCCCAGGCACTGCAGCGCGCGACCCAGGCGGCCAGGATGCTGTTCGCCAAAGCGCTTGGCGAGCTGACGGGCGTCAATGAGGGCGGGCAGCTTCGGCTGCTCGCCGGCGGCGTGTTCAGTCGGCTTCATGCGAGCTCCGCGGTGACGGCCGGCTGGCCCGGATGGAAGCAACGCAGCTGGCGCAACGCTTCCGGCGACGTGATCGCCGGCGCCTGCCGGCAGGCGTCGGAGACGCGTGGGCAGCGCGCCGCGAAGGCGCAGCCGGGCGGCATCGTCAGCAGGTTGGGCGTCATGCCGGGAATCTGGCGCAGCCGCTGGCCCCGCTTGTTCAGGCTCGGCAGGCTGCCGATCAGGCCTGCCGTGTAGGGATGCAGCGGATGGTCGAGCACGGCATCGACCGGGCCTTGCTCGACGATGCGGCCGGCGTACATCACGGCCACTTCATCGGCCAGCCCGGCCACCACGGAGAGATCGTGCGTGATCCAGATCAGCGCCGTGCCGTGCTGGCGCGCCAGCTTCTGCACCTCGGACAGGATCTGCGCCTGGATGGTGACGTCCAGCGCGGTGGTGGGCTCGTCGGCAATGATCAGGTCGGGCCGGTGCAGCATGGCGATGGCGATCGCCACGCGCTGGCGCATACCGCCGGAGAGCTGGTGCGGATAGGCGCGCAGGCGCTCATCCGGGCTCGGGATGCCCATCATGCCCAGCGTGTCGCGCGCCAGCTCGCGCGCCTGCTTGTGGCTGGCGGGGCTATGGGCACGTACGGCCTCGATCATCTGTGCGTCCACCCGCATCACCGGGTTCAGCGTCATCATCGGGTCCTGGAAGATCATGGCGATGCGGTTGCCCTGCAACTGGCGCAGTTCGGCCGGCCGCATGCTGGTCAGCTCGCGCCCCTGGAACAGGATCTCGCCGCCGACGATGCGCCCCGGCGCGTCCACCAGGCCCATGATGGAAAACCCCGTGACCGACTTGCCCGAGCCGGATTCGCCCACCAGCCCGAGGATGCGGCCGCGAGGCACGGTGAAGGAGACGTTGTCCACCGCGGGCAGCACGCCGGCGCGGGTTTCGAAGTGCGTGCGCAGATGGCGGACTTCCAGCGTCGGCACGGCGTTGTCGATGACTGGCGCCGTCATTTCTGCAATCTCGGGTTGAGCACGTCGCGCAGGCGGTCGCCCACAAGGTTGATGGCAACCACCGTGACCAGCAGCGCGATGCCGGGGAAAAAGCTGATCCAGTATTCGTCGGACAGCATGAACTGGTAGCCATTGGCGATCAGCAGCCCGAGCGAGGGCTCGGTGACCGGCACGCCCAGGCCAAGGAAGGACAGGGTGGCCTCCAGCGTGATGGCGCGCGCCACCTGCAGCGAGCCGATCACGATCAGCGGCGGCAGGCAGTTCGGCAGGATATGGCCGACCACGATGCGCCAACTGGAAATGCCCTGGCCGCGCGCCGCTTCCACGTACTCTCGCCGGCTCTCCACCAGCGCCTGGCCGCGCGCGGCGCGGGCGTAGTAAGCCCATTCCAGGATCACCAGCGTCAGCACCACGTTGAGCACGCCCTTGCCCAGGAAGGCCAGGATCATCATCGCCACCAGGATCGACGGAAAGGACAGCAGCAGGTCCACCGTGCGCATGATCACGCTGTCGACGCGGCCGCCGGCATAAGCGGCCAGCAGGCCGAGCAGGGTACCGATGACCCCGGCGATCAACGCCGAGCCCACGCCCACGGTCAGGCTGATGCGCAGCCCGTAGAGGATGCCCGAGAAGATGTCGCGCCCCTGGCCGTCGGTGCCCAGCCAGTAGCTGTAGGTGCCGGTGCCGCTCGGCGTGCCGGGCGCGAGGCGGGCGTCCATGACGTCGAGCTGCATCAGGTCGTAGGGATTCTGCGGCGTCACCAGCGGCGCGAAGATCGCCGCCAGGACCAGGATCGCCAGCAGCACCAGGCCGAACACGGCGGTACGCGAGGCGAAGAAGTCCGCCGCCACACGGCGCCATGGCGACTCGCGGCGCAGTGCCCGGGGGGCGGCTTGTGCAGCCGCAACCGGTTTGTCGATGACGCTCATGCGGCGGTCTCCAGCCGCACGCGCGGATCGAGCAGCTTGTAGAGAATGTCCACGATCAGGTTCAGCGTGACGAACAGGCACACCACCACGATCAGGTAGGAAACGATCACCGGCCGGTCCAGCGAATTGATGCTGTCCAGGATCAGCTTGCCGGCGCCGGGCCAGGCGAAGATGTTCTCGGTCACCACCGCGAAGGCGATGGTCGAGCCGAATTCCAGCCCCAGCACCGTCACCAGCGGAATCATCGTATTGCGCAGCACGTGGCCCAGCACCACGCGCTGCGGCGACAGGCCCTTGGCGCGGGCGAACTTGACCCAGTCCTGCGGCAGCACTTCGCGCACGCCGGCGCGGGTGAGCCGCAGCACCAGCGAGACCTTGAACAGCGACAGGTTGATCGCAGGCAGGATCATATGGCGCAGGCCGTCCGCGGTGAGCCAGGACCACTGCACGCCCAGCCATTCGGCGGTGGCGCCTCGCCCGCCCGAGGGCAGCCAGCCAAGCCGCACGCTGAATGCCATGATCAGCATCAGGCCCACCCAGAATGTCGGCAGCGAGAAGCCGACGATACTGCCGGTCATCAGCACGCGCGACAGCGGATGTTCGGGATACAGGCCGGCAAACAGCCCGAGCGGCACACCCACCAGCACGGCCAGCAGCAGCGCAGCCACCGCCAGCTCCAGTGTGGCCGGCAGCCGCTGCAGGATCAGCTGGATGGCCGGCACGTTATAGACGAGGCTATTGCCCAGGTCGCCGCGCAGGGCGCCGTGGAGGAAGGACAGGTACTGGCGCCATAGCGGCTGGTCAAGCCCCAGCCGGGCGATGATGCGGGCGCGCTCGATCTGGTCCACGTCCTGGCCGATCAGGATATCGACCGGGTTGCCGATCGCGTGCAGGCCGACGAACACGATCACCGTCATCGCCAGCACCACCAGCAGCGACTGCGCCAGCCGCCGCGCCAGCCATCGGATCGGCCAGCGGCTCATGATGCGTTCGCCGCGTCGGCAGGAATGGCCGGCGGCGGTCCGGCCGGCACCCACTCGTCCCCGAAGACTTCGGGTTCGGCGAAGGCTTCCATGTTGGCGTAGTGCTGCGCCACGTCTTCCTGGTAAAGCAGGGCGGCGATACCCTGGCCAAGACGCTTGGCGCCATCGCTGATGGCGGGTATATCGCCCGACACCGTGCCGTGCGTCAGCGCGGCCGGATAGCAGAAGCAGTGGATGCGCGACAGGCCGGGGCAAGCGCCCGGCGTCTTCTCCAGGAATTCGAAGGCCGGGCCAAGGTCCGGCGAATCCGACAGTTCCTGATCCTCCTGCCCCTGCTGCGGCGTGTAGCGGTCGCGCCAGTAGCGGATCTGGCCGGCGAAGGCGCCGAATTCCTCGCGCGTTTCCAGCGCGATGCGGAACCCGGTTGAAACAATCAGGAAATCCAGCTCGAACGCCCCCTTTGGCGTATGCACCAGCAGCGCATCGCCGGATTGCTCGACGCGCTCGATCGGGCAGCCCAGGTTGAAGCGGGCGTTCTCGTGTCGGGAAACCCGCAATGTGCTGCCGCGCGGCGGTGGCACCTGCTGCGCGTTGATGTAATGGCGGATGCGCCATTTCCAGTCGTCGGGCAGGCCGGGATGGCCATGCGTGAGGCCGGGATTGCCTGCTCCCTTGCCCTTGTTGATACGTGGGATATCGGCCCGTCGGATCAGCAGGTCGACGCTGGCGGCGCCCGCTTCCAGCGCGGTGGCGGCGCTGTCCATGGCGGAGGCGCCGGCGCCGACCACGCCCACGCGCTTGCCGCGCAAGGTGCCGTAATCGAACGCATCGCTCGAATGCGCCCAGCGCGCGCGCGGCAGGGCCTGGACAAAGGGCGGCACATGCGCGCCGCCCAGGCCGTCGCGGCCCGTGGCCAGCACCACGCGGCGCGCCAGCACGGTTTGCGCACCGGCGGGCGAGCGGATTTCCAGCGCCACCAGCCCATCGGGGCGCGGCAGCACCCGCTCGACCACATGCTCGTTGCGTACGTCCAGCTCCAGCACCTGGCGGTACCAGCGCAGGTAATCCATCCACTGCAGGCGCGGGATCTTGTCCAGGGCGTCCCAGGCGGCGGTGCCGAACTGGGCCTCGAACCAGGCGCGGAAGGTCAGCGCGGGCAGGCCCAGCGCCGGTCCCGTCAGCTGCTTTGGCGAACGCAGCGTCTCCATGCGCGCCGTGGTGGCCCAGGGGCCTTCGAAGCCGTCCGGCGAACGGTCGAAGATGCGTGCGTCGATGCCCAGGTGCTTGAGCGTGGCCGCCGCCGCCATGCCGGCCATGCCGCCGCCGATCACGGCAACGTCCAGCACCGGCTCGCCGTCATGCGCGCGTGCCACCGTCCAGTTCCTGGCGGGCAGTTCCAGCCAGGACAGGTCCTGGCGCAAACGCGCTTCCAGCGCGGCAAGGCCTTCGGCTGCGGCGGAGCGTGCCGGGATGGCGTCAGCGGGCAAGTTCATAGGTCGATGTGTTCGGTGTCTTGGGAGGCGGCATCACCGTAAAGTGCCTGCAGCAGCGCGCCATGCTGCTCCGGGCCGCGCTGGGTGAAATCGGGCAGCAACTGGCGCGCCGCGGTGGCCAGCGTATCGATCAGCGCCAGCACCGTCGCGCTGGCGGGCCGGGTCTGGGGCGTGATCACGCCAAAGTAAAAGGGAATGTCGGCATCGATCGGGCGCACCACGATATCCGCCAGCGGCACGCCGCGCGCGGTCACTGGCTCCAGCACCGCGATGCCCAGTCCGGCGCGCACCGCGGTGAGCGCATTGAGCGAGGAATTGGTGTCGATCAGCGCCGCCGGCTCCACCCCGGCACGCGCAAACGCCTCGTCCAGGCGGCGGCGCAACCGGTACGGGTTCTGCATGGTGACGATGCGGCGCCCGCTGCAGGCCGCGAGCGGGATGGTGGCGCGCGCTGCCAGCGGATCGTCGGCGCGTACCGCGGCGACGCAGGCAGCCTGCCCGATCCAGTGCACGGTGACGCCGCGGTGCTCCAGCGGCAGGCTGGCCAGGCCGATCTCGGCCGCGCCGGTCAGCACCGAATGCACGACTTTTTCGGGGGAGGCGCTGTTGATATGGATGTGGCAGGCCTGGCCGCCGGGATCGGCATGATCCGGCCGGTGGCCGGCGAGCGCCAGCGGCAGCAGCCCAGCCGCCAGCGCCGGCGTCGCGGCGATCTGCAGCGAGCGGTTTTCCTCGCGGGCGATTTCCGCGGCGCGGGCGCGGATCTGCTGCAGGCCGACCAGCGCATGCTCCACTTCCTCGTACAGCAGGAAGCCCCGCTCGGTAGGGCTGACGCGCGGCCCGCTGCGGGCGAACAGCGCAAAGCCGATCTCGCTCTCCAGCTCCTGGATCAGGCGCGTGATCGCCGGTTGGGAGCGGCCCAGCAGGCGGCCAGCGGCGGTTACGCTGCCGCTGGTCATGACTGCCGCGAAAGCTTCCAGTTGCCGGATTTCCATAGGGGCGAGATGTTGTCGATGCTATGTATGCGTTTTATGGATTCTCACCCACTCAGCATCCGAATTGCAAATACTATTTTGCCTGTGCACATGCGCTGCGCAACAGTGGGCCTGATGCCTGGCATCGCTGCCGAAGCGGTGCACGTATCATGTGATGGATGATTGGTGCCCTCGGGCATTGGCAGGCGGGGCAAGGCAAGCTTGCCCGCACCGGACTCTGGAGAACGTTCCATTTGAAATTGCGATCAGGAAACCCGCGCCGGGCCAGGCCTTGGCTGGCCGCGATGCTGTGCTGGGTACTGGCCGGGTCGTGGCTGCTCTCCCCCGCCGGCGCCGCGCACGCCGACACCTTGCGGGTCGGCTCCAAGCGCTTTACCGAGTCCTACATCCTCGGCGAGATCCTCACCCAGACCGCGGCCGCCCATGGCAGCGCGCAGCACACGCCGGGCCTTGGCAACACGGCGATCGTGTTCGAGGCGCTCAAGGCCGGCAGCATCGACTTGTATCCCGACTACACCGGCACCGTCTCCAGCGAAATCCTCAAGCTGCTGCCCGGCGCCAGCCTGGCGCAGATCAATCAGGCGCTGGCGCCGCTGGGCCTGGCGGCGGGCATTCCTCTTGGCTTCGAGAACACCTATGCGCTCGCCATGGAGGAGGCCAAGGCACGCCAGCTTGGCGTGTCCGGGCTGGTCGACCTGGCCGCGCAGCCGCGGTTGCGGCTGGGGCTATCGCATGAATTTCTCGGCCGGGCGGACGGCTGGCCTGGCCTGGCGCGGCGCTATGGCATGCGCCAGCATCCGGTTGGGCTCGACCACGGCGTCGCCTATGAAGCCCTGGCCAACGGGCAGGTCGATGCCATCGATATCTATTCCACCGACGCCAAGATCCGTAAATACGGCCTGCGCGTACTGACCGACGATCGGCATTACTTCCCGCGCTATGACGCCGTGGTGCTCTACCGGCTCGACCTGCCGCAGCGTTTTCCCGCCGAATGGCAAGCGTTGACGGGCCTGGCCGGCAAGGTGAGCGCGGCGGACATGATCGCCATGAACGCCTCGGCGGAGCTGGACGGGCAATCCTTTGCCACTGTGGCGCACGCCTTCCTGGCAAATGGCGGAGCCGGCCTGGCAGATGCAAAGGAAGGGGCCTTGCCGGCGCCCCGGGCCGGACTTGCCGGCACCTTGTTTGGCCGCGACACGTTGCGCCTGACCTGGCGCCACCTGGCCCTGGTGCTGGGCGCGGTCGGCGCGGCGACTTTGCTGGGCGTGCCGCTGGGCATCGTAGCCGCGCGCCGGCGGCGGCTGGGGCAGGTCCTGATGGCCGCGGTGAGCGTGCTGCAGACAGTGCCGTCGCTGGCCTTGCTGGCCATGCTGATTCCGTTGCTGGGGCGCATCGGCGTATGGCCGGCCATGGTGGCGCTGTTCCTCTATGCCTTGCTCCCCATCGTGCGCAATACGCTGACCGGCCTGCAGCAGGTGCCGGCGGGCATGCGCGAGGCGGCGCACGCGCTGGGTTTCACGTCCGGCCAGGTGCTGCGGTACGTCGAACTGCCGTTGTCGATGCCAGTGCTGCTGGCCGGCATCAAGACTGCCGCCATCATCAGCGTAGGCACCGCTACCATCGCCGCTTTCGTCGGCGCCGGCGGCTATGGCGAGCGCATCGCCACCGGGCTGGCGCTGAACGATCATGTGCTGCTGCTGGCGGGCGCCATCCCCGCCGCAGTGCTCGCGCTGGTGGTGCAGGGAGGATTCGAGCTGGGGGAATGGTATCTGGGACGGCACGGGCGGACGGCGGGCTGACAGGATCGCGGCCCGCACCGGCATTTACTGCGCCTTCGCCAGTTCGCCCAGTTTCGCCACCGCAGACTCCACCGCGTCGCTCCACAAGTGGCCATAGTTGAGCCGGATGCAATTGCGGTAGCCTTGCCGCGCCGAAAAGATCGGACCCGGCGCAATGCCGATGCCATGCTTGAGCGCGGCGCGGTGCAAGGCCAGCGCATCGAAGCCTTCGGCAAACTCCACCCACAGGAAGTACCCGCCGGCGGGCTGCGAAACGCGTACCGATTCAGGAAAATGCCGGCCAATGGCCGCAATCAGCTGGCCCTGCTGCATCTCCAGCAGATGCCGCAAGCGCCGCAGGTGCTTGTCGTAGCCGCCGTTCTGCAGGTATTCCGCCAGCGCGACCTGGGTGGGCACGCCCGCCGACAGCGTGGTCATCAGCCGTAGCCGCTGGATCGCCTCGCCAAACCGCCCGGGCGCCACCCAGCCTACCCGGAAGCCCGGCGCCAGCGTCTTGGAAAACGAGCTGCAGTGCATGACCAGCCCCTCCTGGTCGAACGCCTTGGCGGGCAGGGGGCAGCGGTTGCCGAAGTACAACTCGCCGTACACATCGTCTTCGATCAGCGGCACGCGGTGGCGCGCCAGCAAGGCCACCAGCTCCTGTTTTCTGGCCTCGGACATGCTGGCGCCCAGCGGGTTCTGGAACTGCGTCATGAACCAGCAGGCCTTGATCGGGTGGTGCTTGAGGGCAGCGTCCAGCGCGTCCAGGTCGATGCCTTCGCGCGGGTCTACCGGAATCTCCACCGCGCGCAGGCGCAGCCGTTCCAGCGCCTGCAGCGCGGCATAGAAGCCCGGCGACTCGATGGCCACTACGTCGCCGGGCTGGGTCACGGCCATCAGGCACAGGTTGAGCGCCTCGAGCGCACCATTGGTGACGACGATTTCCTCGGTGGGTTGCGGGGCGCCCGCGCCGAGGTAGCGCAAGCCGATCTGCTGGCGCAGGGCCAGGTGCCCGGCCGGCATGTCGTTCACGGAATACCAGGGATCGAGCTCGCGCCCGGCGCGGGCCAGCGACTTGCCGAGCCGTTCCCAGGGGAACAGCTCGGGCGAAGGGAAGGCCGAGCCGAGCTGGATCAATTGCGGATCGCGCGCGGCGTCGAGTACCGCGAACACCAGCTTGGAAATATCGACGTCGGTCGAGACCTCGTGCGAGCGCCTTACCACCGGTTGCGGCAACGGCCGCCCCACCGGTCCCGTCACGTAGTAGCCGGAGCGCTCGCGCGCCCGCACCAGGCCGCGTTCCTCCAGCCGGTAGTAAGCCTGGAACGCGGTGGAGGGGCTCACGCCGTACTGCGCCACGGTCTTGCGGATGGACGGCATCTTGGTGCCAGGCGGCAGGTTGCCGCCGCGGATGTCCCTGGCCAGCGTTTCCGCCAGTTCTTCGTAGCGCTTCATGGGGGAGGGGGGCGATTCATGCTCGACCGGCAAACTGATATGCAAAATTATCGCAGATCTGATTCTGTTATTACTTGTCAGCCACGGCCATAATGCCCCTGTACCCAGTAAAAGCCATCCCGCAGCACGGCCGCGCGGCGGCTGGCACGCAAGCAAGCAAGGAAGAACGAAATGAACCCCTTGAGATTGGTGATGACGGTGCTGTGGGGATTTTTTGGCCTGCGCAAGGGCCAGGAGCATATGCGCGACCTGCAGGCGGTGCGGCCGGTGCCGTTGATCCTGACCGGCGTGGCGCTGGCGGCGGGGCTGGTCTTGCTGCTTGTGTCGCTGGCGCATTGGGCGGTGACCCACGCCTGAAGCGCGGGCGCGTCAAATCCTCAAATCCATCCCGCATCCGCAGGGCCGCCCAGGCCGGCAACCACGAAGCCCCGCCCGCCGCGCGCGGGCTGCGCACGTTCGCCGCATGGAAAAACGACAATCAGCCCCATGAGCCTTGCCACAAGGCGGTTTTCCGCTACCGCAGCCGCCTTTGCCGGCACGATTTCCCGGTTCGCGCGCAGATCACGCCGTGGCGCCAGCGCCGCCGTCGTTGCCCTGTTGCTGGCGCCATGCCTCGCGCCGGCGGCTGACGCACCTGGTGCATCGCAGATCGAGCGCGGACGCTACCTGGCCAGGGTAGCCAGCTGCGCCGCCTGCCACACCAGCCCCGGTGGCGCGCCCTTTGCTGGCGGATTGCCGTTGAAGACCGGCGTCGGCACCGTCTATTCCACCAACATCACGCCGGATGCCGAGAGCGGCATCGGCGCCTACACATTCGAAGAGTTCGACCGCGCACTGCGCGAGGGCGTGGCGAAACACGGCAAGCGGCTTTATCCCGCCATGCCTTACCCGTCGTATGCCAGGCTCGCCGAGCCGGACGTGCGGGCGCTCTACGCCTACCTGCGCACCGAAGTGAAAGCCGTGCGGCAGCAAACCGCCGAGCCTGAGATGCGCTGGCCGTTCGGCATGCGCTGGTTGCTGCGCGTCTGGAACTGGCTGTTCCTCGAATCCGGCCCGGTACGCAGCGACGCCAGCCAGAGCGTCGCGTGGAACCGTGGCGCTTACCTGGTCCAGGCGGTGGCGCACTGCGGCGCCTGCCATACGCCGCGCGGCACACTGATGGCCGAGAAGGGCCTGGACGCACGCAGCCAGCATTTCCTGGCCGGCGCCAGCGTGGCGGACTGGGCCTCCACCAACCTGCGGGGCGACCCACGCACCGGGCTGGGCGCCTGGTCACGCGAGGACATTGCCGAATACCTGCGCACCGGCCGCAACGCGCATGCGACCTCATTCGGGCCGATGTCCGAGGTAATCGCATCGTCCACGCAGTTCATGAGCCGCCCGGACCTGGATGCCGTTGCCGTGTACCTCAAGTCGATACCGGGCGCGCGCAGCGACGAAACGCCATTCGTCCATGACGCCGGCACTGCCGAAATGCTTGCGCAGGGCCGTTTCGACGCCACCGGCGCGCGCCAGTACGCCGAATTCTGCATGCCTTGCCATGGTGCCGGCGGCCAGGGCTTTGCCCGCGTCTTCCCGCCGCTGGCGGGCAATCCCACCGTGGTGGATCCCGATCCGTCGTCGCTGGCCAACCTGCTGCTCAACGGCGCCGTGACCGCGCAGGTGGGCACCGCGGCCACCGATTACCACATGCCCGGCTATGGCTGGACGCTGGACAACCAGGAACTGGCGAACGTGCTGACCTTTATCCGGACCGGGTGGGGCAATCGCGCCAGCCCGGTGGCCGAGGGAACGGTAGCCGCGCGCCGCGCCGGACTCGGCCGCCAGCGGGACACCCCGGACACCCGTTGAGCCAGCGCCACTCGAATCAAGCGAACGGATATTGCCATGACCATCACGCGCAGAGACTTTCTCAACGGCGCCGCACTCACCATCGCCGCGGGGCTGGCGCCGTCCCGGCTATTACAGGCTGCTGAACGCGGCGCCGGCTATCCGCCGGCACTGACCGGACTGCGCGGCAACCATGCGGGCACCTACACGCTGGCGCACAGCCTGGCCCGCGAGGGCGCCAGGTACCCCGCCGTGATGGCGCGCGAAGTCTTCGACCTGGTGGTTGTGGGCGGTGGCCTCAGCGGGCTGGCGGCGGCCTGGTTCTACCAGCGCCGCTTCGGCGCCGGCAAACGCATCCTGATCCTCGATAACCACGACGATTTCGGTGGCCACGCCAAGCGCAACGAGTTCACCGTGCGCGGGCAGAGGCTGGTGACGTACGGCGGCAGTGCCGAGATGCCGCCGACCGCGCTCGACAGCCGCGCGGTCGCCACGCTGCTGGCCGGACTCGGTGTGGATCCCAAGCGCCATCAAGCCGCCGAACGCGACCCGTATCGCGAACTGGGCATGGGCCGCTCGGTGTTCTTCGACGCGGAGCATTTCGGCCGCGACCAACTGCTCGCCGGCGATCCGTTCGCCAGCCTGATCGATGCCCGCAATGCCGGGACACAGCCGGCCGATGCCGCGGCCTTCAAGGCCTTCCTCGACAAGACGCCGCTGCCGCAGCAAGACCGCGATGCGCTGGCGCGGCTGGCCGATGGCAGCACGGATTACCTGGCGGGCATGGGCGAAGGCGAGCGGCTGGCCTACCTGAAGCGCACCACCTACGCGGCCTTCCTGCGCGAGAAGGCGGGCCTGGGACTGGACGGCCAGCGCTTCTTCCGCAGCCGCAGCAACGATGCCTATGCGCTGGACGCCGATGGCGTGTCCGTCTTCGACGCGCTGGCCATCGGCCTGCCGGCTGGCAGGAACATGCCGCCGCCCGGCCTCAATCCACGCCTTGGCAAGTCGCCGGCATCGAAGCTCTGGTTTGCCGACGGCAATGCCACGCTGGCACGGTTGCTGGTGCAGAACATGGTCCCTGGCGTGGCAAAGGCCGGCAGCCCGGACGACATTGGTGCGGCGGCCTTCGACTACAGCCGGCTCGATACCGACGATTCGAAGGTGCGGGTACGCCTGAACAGCACGGCCATCGCCATCGAGCCGGACCAGCGCATCACGCGCGTGACCTATGGCTGGAGCGGCAACCTGCACCGCGTGGAGGCCGCGCACGTGGTGCTGGCCGGCTACAACATGATGATCCCGTTCATCATGCCCGGCCTGCCCGTCCCCCAGAAGCAAGCCCTGCGCTCGGACGTGAAGGCGCCCGTGGTCTACACCAAGGTGGCGCTGGACAACTGGCGCGCCTTCGAGGCGCTCAAGGTCAGCCGCATTCATGCGCCCACCATGGCCTACACCGACCTATGGCTGGAAAAACCGGCCGGCGCCCGCCCGGCCGATCCCGTGGTGCTGCATATGCTCTATGTGCCCACCGTGCCGGACAGCGGCATGCAGGCGCGCGAGCGCTTTCGTGCCGGGCGGGCTTTCCTGCTGGGGACGCCGTTCAGCGAGATGGAGAAGGGGGTCCGCAGCCAGCTCGACCGCATGCTGGCCCCCGGCGGTTTTGCCGGCAAGGACGTCATCCGGGGCATCACCGTCAACCGCTGGGCGCACGGCTACAGCTATATGCCCAACAGCCTGTTCGAGGAGGCGGCGGCAGCGCAGGCCGTGCTGGACCGCTCGCGCGCCAGCGCGGGCAATGTGGTGATCGCCAATAGCGACAGTGCAGGCAGTCCTTCGCTGACCGCGGCCATCGACCAGGCGTGGCGGGCGATCGGGGAGCTGGCCGGCTGATTTCAGCGATGGACGCGTTGGTTCACAGTGCCCGCATGCCCTGGGCCGGCATGCCAAACAGGCGGCGGCTATTGCGGGTGCACTGGCTGGCGACTTCCTCCACCGCCAGTCCCTTCAGCTCGGCCACCGCTTGCGCGATCCAGGGCAGATTGGCGGGCTCGTTGTAGGGCCTCCGGTTCTTGTGGTTCTTCGGGCCGAGATAGGGGGCGTCGGTTTCCAGGTGCAGGCGGTCCAGCGGTATCGCTTGCACGGCCTCGCGCAGCGCCTGGCCACGCTTGAGGTCCGTGACCCATCCCGTGATGCCGATGTCCAGGCCCAGCGCCACGAACGCGGCCGCCTCGTCGGCCGTGCCGGTGAAGCAGTGCACCACGCCGTGGGCACCGGCACGGACAGCAGGTTCCACCATGGCATGGAAATCCTCGAAAGCATCCCGGCAATGGAGGAACAGGGGCTTCTTCCAGAGGGCAGCCGCCGCAAGCTGGTCGGCGAAGGCCCTGCGCTGGTCGGCCGGCGTCGAGAAATTGCGGTTGTAGTCCAGTCCGCATTCGCCGATTGCCACCACCTCGGCGCTCTCCCAGAGTGGCTGGAGCGACTGCAGGACCGCCGGCGACCAATCCTTTGCCGTGTGCGGGTGGGTGCCAGCCGTTGCGAAAAGCAGATGGGGATGCAGCCTGGCCAGGTCGCGCGCCTTCCTGCTCGAATCCAGCGAGGTCCCCGTGGCGAGGATTGCCACGACCCCTGCGGCCTTGGCGCGCTCCAGAATCATGTCTGTGTGCGGGAGAATCTGGGAGGAGTGAAAGTTGACGCCGATGTCGATGAGGTGCATGTCTGGCCGAAAAATGGGAGGCTGATCGGGGCTGATCGTTCACAGCATGCAGTCTAACCTTGGGCGAACCGGTATGCCGCGCTCATAATGTTCTATATATAAAGCAATACTCTGGATAGAGCGCTTAATGTTCCATTTGCGGCACGTTATCTTGACTGTTGCTGTTGTTTCGTATACAGTACGTTACTCCATAAATTGAGCATAATGTTCTACAGGTAGCACATGAATCTTGCGGAGCTGGGAGAGGCCTTTAAACGCGCCAGGATCCTTGCGAACAAGACCCAACAGGAAGTCGCCGAGTACAGCGGGGTACCGCGGGCCCGGATCAGCCGGTTTGAGACTGGCGGATTGCCGGAGCTGGGCGCGGTGAAGTTGTTGAGTTTGTTCGAGGCCGTCGGGCTTGAACTGCTCGCAAGGCCCGCTGGCCATCGACGGACACTGGACGACGTCCTGGCGGAGACCGAGGAAGGGGATTCGGCATCCGAGGAGGCGCGCCAGCGTGTCAGGCACTTTCACCGCCGGCCGCAGCCAGCCGCAGAACCCGACGCGTCCCGGGCCGGTCCTATTGCATCCGAACCGGCTCACGACGAGGGTTCCAAGTGAGCGGCGCACAGATGCTGGATGTCTATGTGAATGCAACGCCCGTCGGCACGCTGACTGAAGAGGCGCGCGCGAGCGTATTCACCTACCTGCCAGATGTCCCTGTGCACGACCTCGTCTCGCTTCTGCTGCCGGTACGGGCAGAGTCGTATAAATGGGCAGCCGGGCTGCTGCCATTTTTCCAGATGATCTTGCCCGAGGGATACAGGAAGGACCTGCTCCGGCGGAAGCTCGGGGCCCATGCCGACGCAAGCGACCTGGGCCTGCTTGCGCTGACCGGCGCGAACGGGGTCGGCAGGGTGCGCGTGGTGCCGCATGGGGCGCCGCTGGCGCCAGCTGGCTCGAACCTGGATGTGGCGAGCCTGCTCGCCTCCACCGGGTCGCGGAATAACCTGTTGTGGCACCTGGAGGCGGAGATTGCCGAAGGCGACTCGGACGTCATATCGAAGGTGCCTGTCCGGCTTGAGGACAAGGCGACGGTCTGGACCGACGAGTTCATCCTGAAGACAGGTCCGGTGGATTTGCCCGGCCTGTCGGTGAATGCGTTCCTGTGCCTCGAAGTCGCGCGGCATGCGGGGTTGGAGGTGCCGGAGACGGCACTGTCGGAGGATGGCCAGGTGCTGGCGATCCGGCGTTTCGATCGGCTGGCTGACGGCAGCCGGCTGGCGGTAGAGGATTTTTGTGCGCTAAGGGGACTGGACCCGGTCAACAGGTACAAGGGAAGTCTTGAGGATCTGGCGAAGCTGTTGGCGATTTACGTCAGCGCCCCGCATCGCAAGGAAAGCGCGCGCCGCCTGTTTACGCTGTTGTTGTTGAATTACGCGCTGCGCAGTGCCGACGCGAATCTGAAGAATTTCGCGGCGGTGTACAGCACCATCGAGGATGTCAGGCTGGCGCCGGTGTACGACATTGTCACGGTGACCGCCTACCCGGAGTACAGGGCGGACATGCCGCGGTTGCCGCTGGCCGGCAAGCGGACCTGGGCATCCGGGAAGCTGCTGGCGCAATACGGCGGCGCAAGGTTGAACTTGTCCAGCGCGGATATGGCCGCATGTATGGCACAGGTGACGCAGGCGATCCGCAAGGTAATTCCGCTGGTGAGCGGGTGCGCCGAGCGCTACCCGGAGTTCAGAGAAGTTGCCGGGCGCATGCTGGAGGCGTGGGCGCAAGGCATCGAGGACATCAAGCCGGACGCGAAGCTGGGCAAGCCGGAGCCTGCGCCGCTACGCGATTAGGCCGGCTTGTGCGGGCGGAACGATTTGGTGGGCAGGAAGCAAACAAATGTATACGTCGATCCGGATGGTGCTTTCGGTCACAAAGCCCGCCAGATCTGAAGGATCGATGCAGTGGAATGCGCCTTGATAGGTCTGATACCTAACACCGGATGCCCCTGGCATAGGGGGATCCGTGCGGAATCAAGGCATTGGCAACATGGCATTCGGTTTTTTCGCGTGATGCGTTGCAACAACGAATGTAGAATATCGCCCTTTGGCTTGAACGGACACGCAATGCCGGCTTGGTAATCCCGGCGGGTTGCTACCTGGTCCGTCCCCCGGCAGCCAGCAGTGCTGCCGGGGCTTTGACAGCCGCAGGTGTGATGGGTGTACGCTCGTGTGGGCAACAGTCAGGAAGTAATCGAAGTAATTCAGCAAGGGAGCAGCAGTTAATGGCGAGTGGCGCACAACGGACGTTGGCAGAATCGAAAACAGCATTGGTCGGCAAGAAGCCGGCCGGTAGGGGTGCGGCGTCCACGGCCCAAGCTGATCCCGCGGTCGAAGCGACGGAGCGCAGCCAGCAGCTGCGCGCACTGATCCAGCTGGGCAGGGAACGTGGTTACCTGACGCACGCGGATATCAGCGACCATTTGCAGGGCAATTTCACCGACACGGCGGCGATGGAAAGCATCGTCAGCACGTTCGCTGAAATGGGCGTGACGATCTACGAGCAGACGCCGGACGCCGAAGCGCTGCTGCTGCGCGATAGCGCGGTCGCGGCCTCGGACGACCAGGCCGACGAAGAGGCGGAAGTCGCACTGTCGACCGTCGACTCCGAGTTTGGCCGGACCACCGACCCGGTGCGGATGTACATGCGGGAAATGAGCTCGGCAACACTGCTGACCCGCAAGCAGGAAGTGGAGATCGCCAAGCGCATCGAAGACGGCCTGAACCGCATGGTTCACGCCATCGCCGCCTGCCCTTCCACCATTGCGACCATCCTCGAACTCTCGCAGCGCGTGGAGCGCGATGAGATCCGTATCGACGAACTGGTCGACGGGCTGATCGAGGTCGAAGCCGAGGTAGCTGCCGAAGCCGAGGACGACACCAGCCGCGACGATGCCGCCGCCGCCGATGACGACAGTGCGGAAGACGAGAGCGACGAAGGCGCGAGCGCGCAAGCCATCGAATCCGCTGCGCTGGCCAAGCTGCGTGACGAATGCCTGACGCGGTTCGCCCGCGTGGCCAATCACTTCGAGGCGATGCGCAAGGCCTACACCGCGCACGGGGTGGAGTCGGAGGGATTCCTCGTGGCCCAGCTTGCGGTTCGTGAAGAGCTGCGCTCGATCCGCTTTACCGCCAAGACCATCGAGCGCCTGTGCGCCGACGTGCAGGCCGTGGTGGAGGAAGTGCGCGTCGTCGAGCGCCAGATCCTGCAGCTGATGGTCGAGCGCTGCGGCATGCCCCGCGAAGAGTTCATCGAACGCTTCCCCGGCAACGAAACCAATCTTGGGTGGGGCCGCGCGCTTGCCGCCGAATCGCGTTCGTACAGCGACTCGGTCGGCCGCAGCCTGCCGGACCTCGAATCGCACCAGCAAAAGCTGGTCGACATCCACGCGCGTGCCGTGCTGCCGCTGTCGGAACTGAAGCTGGTGAATCGCCAGATGCTGGCTGCCGAGCGCCAGATGCGGCAGGCCAAGCACGAAATGACGCAGGCCAACCTGCGCCTGGTGATCTCCATCGCCAAGAAGTACGTGAATCGCGGCATGCAGTTCCTGGACCTGATCCAGGAAGGCAATATCGGCCTGATGAAGGCGGTCGATAAATTCGAGTATCGCCGCGGCTGGAAATTCTCCACCTATGCAACGTGGTGGGTTCGCCAGGCGGTGACCCGGGCGATCGCCGACCAGGCCCGGACCATCCGGGTGCCGGTGCATATGATCGAGACGATCAACAAGCTCAACCGCATCTCGCGGGAAATCATGCAGCGCACCGGCAAGGCCGCGGATCCCGCGGCGCTGGCCGAGCGCATGGAGATGCCCGAGGAGAAGGTCCGCTCGATCATGAAGATCGCCAAGGAGCCGGTCTCCATGGAAACGCCGGTTGGCGAGGATGGCGATACGAGCCTGGGCGACATGATTGCCGACTCGGATACCGCGTCCCCGGCGGAAGCGGCGCTGCATGCGAGCCTGCGTGCGACCGTGCGGGAAATGCTCGACGACCTGACGCCGCGCGAAGCCAAGGTGCTGCGGATGCGCTTTGGCATCGACATGTCCACCGACTACACGCTGGAAGAAGTCGGCAAGCAGTTCGATGTGACCCGTGAGCGGATTCGCCAGATCGAAAGCAAGGCGATGAAGAAGATGCGGCATCCGAGCCGCGCGGACCATCTGAAGGCGTTCCTGAAGGAAGGTTGAGTGGTCATGCCAGGCTAGCGCTGGCGGTCGTACGCGACAAGACGAAGCAGGGGGATTACGGTAACGTAATCCCCCTGTTTTTGTTTCAAGCCGGCACAACGGACTTGCCGTGTATCTGCATGGCATAGGCGGCCCACGCCCTGCCGCGCCGGCTTTTTCATGAACCGCTACGATGCGCTTGACGCGGTCCGGATCACGGGCGGTGTGTCAGGGGGCCATCGGTTCCCGCCCGAATGCTTCGAGTTCGCGTGCGAGGCTATGCGCAGCCAGCGCAACGAGATATCGATGTCGCCGATAGTGACAGAGCCGGATGTTTCGACCAACAGTAACCGCGTTCACGCTTCGTTCTCGCCAGAGCAACACAACCCATCCGTATTGGATGGTGACCATCGCTGGAAGCAGACCTCCCGAATCACGCGATATCCCACAATATTTGTACCCGTTTGTATCAAGCCGCCGCAGCGACAAGTGCAGTGACAAAAGCGGCCGTAACGTGCTACGGGCGCGATACATCAGTCTCCTTAAATACGTTCCGTGGCGCGGCGGCGAACAGCAACGATTCGGTCCCGGCCTGCACAGTCACCGACGTAAATGTTCAAGGAGTTCGACCATGAGTACCAATATCGCAAAGCATTTTGTATTCGCCGTCGCCCTGGTTGCCGCCGCTGCCGGCGCACAGGCCGCCGGACTGTCCCATGCGGGCGCGCGAGACCCGTACACCGATGGTGCCCGTTCGGTGCGCGAGCCACGCGACCCGTACATCGACGGTGCGCGCAACGTTGATCCGTACCACGACGGCGCCCACGTCCTGGCCGGCATGGATCGCACGCACGTCTCGGCGGAAGCCACGCGCAATGTCGATCCCAATGTTTGACGGCGCCTGCGTGTCTGACCATATCCTTATCGTGGATGACGACCGCGAGATCCGTGAGCTCGTAGCCGAATATCTCGAACGCGGCGGAATGCGTGCGACCCTGGCGGCGAACGGGCGCGAGATGCGCGCGGCATTGGAGACGGGGGCGGTTGACCTCGTCGTGCTGGACCTGATGCTTCCCGGCGAAGACGGACTTACGTTGTGCCGCGACTTGCGCGCGGGCGCAGGCAGGAACATGCCAGTGCTGATGCTCACCGCCCGCAACGAGGAGGCCGATCGCATCCTGGGGCTCGAGATGGGCGCGGACGATTACCTCGTCAAGCCATTCGCGGCACGCGAGCTTCTGGCCAGGATACGTTCGGTGCTGCGGCGCACGCGCATGCTGCCCCCCAACCTGCAGATCACCGAAGCGGCTACCGTGCTGGCTTTCGGCCCCTGGCTGCTGGATACGACCGCGCGGCACCTCGTCGACGATAGCGATGCCATCGTCGCCCTCAGCGGCGCGGAGTACCGGCTCCTGCGGGTCTTCCTCGGCCATCCTCAGCGGGTGCTGACCCGGGATCAACTGCTCAACCTGACACAGGGCCGTGAAGCCGAACTGTTCGAGCGTTCCATCGACCTGATGGTGAGCCGCCTGCGGCAGCGCCTGCGAGACGATGCCAAGGAGCCCCGATATATCAAGACCGTGCGCAGCGAGGGCTATGTGTTCGCGGCGATGGTGGAGATCCGCAAGGAGCGCACATGAGCCGCCCGGATGGAGCACTGCGAGGATGGCCGCGCACGTTGTTTGCACGCCTGATGGTCATCCTGCTGATCGGTCTCGTGCTGGCGCAAGGGCTTGCCTTCAGCCTTGTGCTGCGGGAGCGCTCGCAGGCAGCCGACAGGTTGATGCTGGGCAATCTCGGTCCCGATGTGGCCAGTTCCGTTGCCATCCTGGATATGATGCCGGCCGATAAGCGGCCGGCCTGGCTGGATCGGCTGGGGCGCCGAAACTACAGCTATCTGCTCAATGCCGGCATGGTCGGCGGCGGTCCACCGCGCTTGCCGATTTCCCAGGAAGCTGTCGCGATGATCGCACAGGCGCTGGGGGCGCGCTACCATGTGAAGGCAGTTGCACTATCGGCCGATGGGGAGCAGTTCCAGGTGCATGTGCGCCTGAGCGACGATAGCCCGCTCACCATCGATGTTCACCCGGCACCCAAGGGGCTGTCGACCTGGCTGCCGGTGCTGCTGTGCGTTCAACTGGCGCTGTTGGCAGGTTGCGCCTGGATTGCCGTGCGATTGGTAACGCGCCCGCTGAAGCAACTGGCGGCGGCCGCGGAGAACCTGGGGCCGGATTTGAAAGCCGACCTGATCCCCGAGCGCGGGCCGGCCGAGGTGGTACACGCCGCGGCGGCCTTCAATGCCATGCAGCAGCGCATCGCGGGCTATCTCGCTGAGCGCGTACAAATCCTCGCGGCGATCTCCCACGACTTGCAGACGCCCATCACGCGAATGCGGTTGCGTGTGGAGTTGATGGAGGGGTCCGAGACACAGGACAAGTTTTGCAGCGATCTTCGCGAGATGGAGCATCTGGTGCGCGAAGGTGTCGCTTATGCGCGCACGCTGCATGGCAGCGCGGAAGCGCTGGCTCGTGTGGACGTCGATGCGTTGCTGGACAGCCTGGCCGGTGGCTATCTGGACGGAGGACATACGGTTTCCGTTGACGGCAAGGTTGGGGCACCGATACAGACGCGCCCTCAGGCGCTGCGGCGCATCCTGACGAACCTCGTGGACAATGCGATCAAGTTTGGCGGCGACGTTGACGTTGCTCTGTACCGTGAGGCGGATGAGAGTCTTGCCATCGCAGTGGGGGACCGCGGTCCCGGCATTCCCGACGCCGAGCTCGAACGCGTCATGCAGCCGTTCTATCGCCTGGAAACGTCCCGGAACAGGGAGACGGGAGGTACGGGCCTGGGGCTGGCGATTGCGCAGCAACTGGCGCAGGCCCTTGGTGGCCGGTTAGTTCTCTCCAATCGGCAAGGGGGCGGCCTTGAGGCCAGGCTCACCCTGCCTGCAGGGACATAGCGGCCTGTCCGGCGCGCAGCCGCTGTCGTGCTGGTAGCCATTGCGTAGATCCGGCCGGTGGAGCAGGGCGCACCGATCAGTGCGCGAATTTCCCCACCAGGAAGTCGACGAAGGCTCGCACGCGCAATGACAAATGGCGCGCGTGCGGGTAGAGCAGGACGAACGGCCGGCTTGCCCCGCCATACTCCGGCAACACCTCCACCAGATTCCCCTCGCGCAGGTCAGACTCCACCACAAACCGGTAGGTCTGAAACAACCCTGCTCCGGCGCGCGCCAACGTGGCGCCGCCGAGCACGTCCTCCGCGCATCCGTAGCTTCCCGTTGTCGCGATGTCGATGTGTTTCCCATCATGACTGAAGGTCCAGGGCAACCGGCGTCCGCTGCTGGGAAGATCGAACTGAATGCACTCATGCGTGTGCAGATCGTCGAGCGTCTTCGGCTTGCCCGCGCGCTTGAGGTAGCCCGGCGTGGCAATGACCACGAGTTCCGCGTCTTCCAGCTTCCTGGCGATGAGAGTGGAATCCTCCGGCACCTTGCCACGGACCGAAAGATCATAGACGTCGTCTGCGAATTCCACGTTGCGATTGCTGATATGGGTTTCGACGGAAACATCGGGAAAGCGGTCATGGAATTCCGGCAGTACCGGCAGCACCCGGTAATGCGCATATGGGGTTGGCAGACTGATGCGTAGCAGGCCTGCCGGACTCCCGTGTTGACCGCTCACTTGTCGCTCGGCATCGACCAGCTGTGCCAGGGCGCTGCGAGATTGCTCGAAATAGATCCGACCTTCATCCGTCAACCTGATTTGTCGGGTAGTCCTGACAAACAGGCGTATACCCAGGCGCGATTCCAGGCGGGAAACGGAGCGGCTTACTGCTGCCGGCGTCACGCTGGTAGCAATTGCCGCAGCAGTGAAACTGCTGAGTTCTGCGGCGAGACAGAAAAGCTCGATGCTGCCGAGCTGGAGATCATCGAATTTGCGTTTCATCGTCTTGCGCTCAGGTAACGACTGCTATGTCGCGGGAGGCGTTGATCGGTTCCAGTCCATGCGCGAAGGCTTCGCATATGACACGGAGCCCGTTTGCCGAGCCGTGGTAACCGCGCGCACTCGTTGCCGGACAGAAGCTGCTTCCGCCATTTCGTGCTCTCCAGCAGGCATTCTACATTGACGCCCGGGATACCACGGCAACGCAAGTGCTGATCGAGGTGGCAACCGGCGCCCCGTATTTCATTGCGGAAATCGCGTTTGGTCGGGCTGCCCGCGTGCCGCCGGGGATGCGTAGGGCCAGACGCTCGGCAAGCCGCAGTTGCCAGTCCAGCCAGGCTAGTGTGCGGCCGGCCTCCGGCGACGAGTCGTGTAGCCAGACGCCGAATGTGGAGAGAAAGATCCCGGTCAGCGCGACCTCTTCCGCCTCCCGGCGCAAGCCGGCCGCCGGGAGGCCGGCGGCCTCCCGGATCCATTGCACGGTGCGGCTGATATGCAGCAGGCCCTGCGCCTGCAGATGCAGGTGCTCCGGCTGCAGCTTGTAGCGCAGCATCTCCGCGGTGAGCCGCCGATGCGGCGTCAAGGCTTCCAGCCAGGCCAGGATGGCTAGCGAGAGACGCTCACGCGTGGACAGGGAATGCCAGTCTTCGCGCTGGGTTGCGCAAACCAGCGCGAGGTCGGCCCGGCCGAACCAGGCCTCGGCCAGATCGTCCTTGTGCCGGTAGTGCCGATAAATGTCGGCCAGCCCGATCTCCATGGTCGCGGCAATCTCATGGAGATGCAATGCGTCCCATCCGCCGCGCTCGGCCAGTATCAACGCGACCGCCAGAATCCGGTCGGCCGGATCAGGGTACTCCTTCATGGCTTGCTCTTCCTCGAGAACCGCCCGCGTCATTTCCAAGGAGCAAGACTGGCGAAGTCATGAGGCTGGCCTGAACTCGTCCGCCCCTGTCATGACGGTTTTCCACTGCTGCCCGGGGTCGGTCTCGTCTGGCGTTGCCAGCACCATATGCCAGAGCGTCAGGATCCGCGCCTGTTTGTCGTCCACGATGCCATGGCCAACCCAGGCCGTGATGGACTCTCCCCAATTTACCGTGAAGCAGATCAGGTCACCGGCCACGGTTCCCGATAGCAGCATCTCCGGCGTTCGCGCACCGGTCTCGCTCACGGCGCTGGTGTAAGTGCCGGTGATGGAAGCATCCGCATTGAGCGCGATCTGCATGGTCGATCCCAGCTCGTTGACCCAACGGCCATTGAAATCAACGCACGTGCTGGGCGCCACGGTCTTGGTCGCAAAAAAAGTCTGTTCGGCATTTTTCGTGGAGGCACCTCTCATCAGGAACCAGCGTCCATCCCGCCAGGCCTGTCGACGCGCAACGATGGCGCTAACGGTACACCAGCACGGGGATCTTGCTGTGGGTCAGCACCTTCTGCGTTTCGCTGCCGATCAGCACGCCCTGCACGCCGCGCCTGCCATGAGATGCCATCACGATCAGGTCACAGCCCCTGTCTTCGGCAGTCTTGATGATGGCTTCATACGGGAGATCATCGACCAGGAAGGTCGTCTCACATGTCACACCAGCCGCGGCTGCCTCCAGCGCGATCCTTTTCAGATACTTCGTCGCCGAGTCTGCAATCTCCTCTGCGAATAGCTCCCGGGCGTCCGACAGCATTTCGGTGTGATAGGCGAACACGTGGTACTTGGGACCGACTCGCAGCGCCGTGATGCGGGCTTTCATTTCCTGCGCCAACAGGAGTGCTTTTTGAAAGGCGGCGTCAGACAAAGGGGAACCATCGACCGCCAGCAGAAGATGCGTGAACATGTTGTCATCCTTGCCTGCTCGCTGCGAGGACCCTCGTGCCGGTTATCTTTTCCCGCCGGTCGGCGTGAGATGCCAAGGCGACAACCGAAAGCGCAAGGGTCCACGGCTGCTTGCAGACGTCCATTACCTGAATTGAGTATAGGTGCCGAAGGCCTCACGTCAATTGGCGAGGAATCACGAGCAAGCGCGTCGCCGTGGTGCAACCCGATCTCGCGCTTGCAGGGCGTCCCGCTCTGCGCCACAGTTGTCTTAACGGACCAAGCTGGAGACGATGATGAAAAACCGGCTCGCCACAGAAACCTCGCCTTATCTCCGACAGCACGCGGAGAATCCGGTCGACTGGTATCCCTGGAGCGAAGCGGCCTTTCGTCGCGCGCGCGACGAAGACAAACCGGTTCTGCTTTCCGTCGGCTACGCCGCATGCCATTGGTGCCACGTCATGGCGCACGAATCGTTCGAGAATACCCGGATCGCCGGACTGATGAACGAGCATTTCATCAGCATCAAGGTGGATCGGCAGGAGCGTCCCGACATCGACGACATCTACCAGAAGGTTCCCCTGATGATGGGGCAGGGCGGCGGCTGGCCACTCACGGTGTTCCTGACGCCGCAAGGCGAGCCGTTCTTCGGTGGCACCTATTTTCCGCCGGATGACCGCTACGGCCGCCCAGGGTTTGCGCGGCTGCTGCTGAGCCTGAGCGATGCATGGACGCATCGCCGCGACGAACTGCGCGACCTGATCGAACAGTTTCTGCGGGGATTCCACCAGCTCGACCTGGCGGCTCCTGGCCGTGACGCCGACGAAGTCGAGGACCTGCCTGCGCAGACAGCTCGCGCCCTGGCACAAGGCACCGATCCCATCCATGGTGGGTTCGGCGGCGCGCCCAAGTTTCCCAACGCAAGCGGCTACGACCTCGTGCTGCGCATCTATCAACGAACCGGTGAACCCGCGCTGCTTGAAGCGCTGGAGCGCACGCTCGACTGCATGGCCGCCGGTGGCATCCATGACCAGCTCGGCGGCGGTTTTGCCCGCTACAGCGTCGACGAGCGCTGGGCCGTGCCCCACTTCGAAAAGATGCTCTATGACAACGGCCAGCTCGTCGCGCTGTACGCCGACGCCTATCGCCAGACCGGCAAGCCAGCCTGGCGCCGTGTCTTCGAGGACACCATCGCGTACATTCTGCGTGACATGACGCACCCCGATGGCTGCTTTTATGCCGGCGAGGATGCCGACAGCAAAGGCGGGGAAGGCCGATTCTATGTCTGGACACCGGCCGAGGTGAAGGCTGTGCTGGGCCAAGCCGAGGGCACCCGGGCATGTCTGGCCTATGGCGTGACCGACGGTGGGAACTTTGAACACGGTACATCGGTGCTTCGCCGCGCCGTCGCGCTGGACGCATTGGACGAGGCGCGGCGCGAAGGCTGGCGCGAGCGGCTATTCGCAGCGCGCACCCAACGCGTGCGCCCTGGCCGTGACGACAACATTCTCACTGCCTGGAACGGCCTCATGATCCAGGGACTCTGTGCGGCTTACCAGGCGACGGGCACCGCCGCGCACCTCGCCGCCGCGCGGCGTGCCGCCAGCGCTATCCAGGACAAACTCACCATGCCAGACGGTGGCGTGTACCGCGCCTGGAAGGACGGCGCAGCCAAGGTGCCCGGGTTCCTTGAGGACTATGCCTTCCTGGCCAATGCGCTGATCGACCTCTACGAGTCCTGCTTCGACAAGCGCTATCTGGATCGCGCAGTCGAACTCGTGGCGCTCATCCTCGACAAGTTCCGGGACGATGGGCTGTATTTCACGTCCCGCGATGGCGAGCGGATGGTGCATAGGCCCCGCGCGCCGCACGACAGCGCCTGGCCATCGGGCATCTCGACCAGCGTGTTCGCCTGCTTGCGCTTGCATGCGCTTACCGGGCACGATCACTACCGCGACGTCGCCGAGTACGAATTCCGCAGATACCGGTCCGTGGCCGCCGCGGCGCCGGCCGGCTTCGCGCACCTGCTGGCCGCCCGGGATTTCGCGCAGTGCGGCCCGTTCGAGATCGTTCTTGCTGGCGATAAGGCGGCGGCTGCCGACCTCGTGCATAGCGTTCACCGCACGTACCTGCCGGCACGCGTCCTGGCATTTGCCGAAGACGTCCCAATCGGCCACGGGCGGTGCCCGATCAAAGGCCGGCCGGCAGCCTACGTGTGCCGGCATCGCACCTGTGCGGCGCCGGTGACCAGTGGCAAGGCGCTCCTTGAACGCTGCGCCCAGGCAAGAAATGAAGATATTGGGGCGTGACACCTGTGGCTTCAACACGGCCTGCGGGTGCTCACTTGCGGAAATGGGATGACTGTACGGCAAGCGTGGAGGCCATTGTGAAACCAACGACGCTCCTGATGCGCATCTTGATTCCGGCAATCGCAATGGCGGTGGCGTCTGCCGGCGTCCGCGCCGCCGACGATTTTGCGGCACTGCGTGCCGGGATGGTCAGGGAAATTACAGCGCTGACGGTTGATACCGGCGCCGCGACGGGTAGGCATGTCTTTGATGCGCGCGTCATGGCGGCCATGGAGAAGGTGCCGCGCCAAGAGTTTGTTCCGCCCGAGCAGGCACACCACGCATACGAGAACCGGCCGCTGCCCATCGGATATGGCCAGACCATCTCGCAGCCCTACATCGTTGCCCTGATGACCGACCTGATGCGGGTCAAGCCCACCGACGTCGTGCTGGAAATCGGCACCGGCTCCGGCTACCAGGCGGCGATCCTCGCAGAGTTGGTGCGAGCGGTCTATACGATGGAAATCATCGAGCCGCTGGGGGCACAGGCGCAGGAACGCTTGAAACGCCTCGCATACACCCAGGTGCAGACCAAGGTGGGCGACGGCTACTACGGATGGGAGGCCAACGGACCCTACGATGCCATCATCGTCACCGCGGCCGCAAGCCATGTTCCTCCCCCGCTGATTCGGCAACTGAAACCCGGCGGCAGGATGGTAATCCCGGTGGGCGCCCCGTTCCTGACCCAGTACTTGCTACTGATCGAAAAAGCGGGGGACGGAACGATCTCCACCAAACAGATCTTGCCTGTCAGGTTCGTGCCGTTGGCCGAAGGGCGCTGAGGTGCCGGGGTAGGGATGGCGGGATGAAATGGAAGGGGAATTGCGGCAGTGCTGGAATTGGCCCAGCGATGAATCGACCCACACGAAAGTCGGATGAACCGTATTTGTTATGCGTGTCTTGCATGCTGCATCCTGCGTCGTCACACCACCATGCTCTCCCCGCCGCTCTTCGCCGTTTCCCTGCTCTCCGCTGCCGCGCTCGGCTACGAAATCCTGCTGATGCGACTTCTTTCCATCATTCAATGGCACCACTTCGCCTACATGATGATCAGTGTCGCCCTGCTGGGGTATGGCGCGGCCGGTGCCATTGTGGCCTTGGCGCAGCGCACGATCGCACCCAGGTTTGCAGCGGTGTTCGTTACCGGCGCCATGCTGTTCGGCGTGTCCGCGATCGCCTGTTTTGCGCTCGCCCAGCGCGTCGCGTTCAATCCCTTGGAGATGCTGTGGAATCCGCGACAGGCGCTGCGTCTGCTCTTGATGTATCTGCTCCTGTTCGTCCCTTTCTTTTGCGCCGCGACTTGTATCTGTCTCACCTTCACACGGTTCCATCATCAGGTCCACCGCATTTACAGCTTTGACATCCTGGGAGCAGGGACAGGCAGCGTCGCCATCATCGTTGCACTATTCGCCTTGACTCCCGTGGATGCGCTCCGCCTTCTGGGAGGCGCGGGTCTGGCGGCAGCCGCACTGGCAAGCATCGAATGCAGTTGGCATCGACACTGGTTGCCGGTACTGCTATTGGGCGCGGCGGCCATTGTGCCGGCTGGCTTGCCAAGCGAGTGGATCGCGCTGCGGCCCTCCGAGTACAAGGAATTGAGTCAGACTCTGCGCATCAAGGACGCACGGGTGGTCGCTGAACGCTCGAGCCCATTGGGTCTCATCTCGGTGGTGGAAAGCCCTTCGATTCCTTTCCGGCACGCACCGGGGCTGAGCCTCAACGCCATGTTGGAACCGCCGCCACAATTGGGGGTGTTTACCGACGGTGAGGGGCTCTCTGCGCTCAATCGCTATGACGGCCAGCGCGAGCCGCTCGGGTATCTGGATTACCTCACCTCCGCGCTTCCCTACCACTTGCTGGAACACCCCCGGGTCCTGGTACTTGGTAGCGGCGCCGGGGCGATGTGTTGCAGGCGATATACCATCAGGCGAGCACCATCGACGCGGTAGAGTTGAATCCACAGGTGATCGACCTGGTGCAGGGCCGGTTCGCCGAATTCTCCGGCAAGCCCTACAGCGCACCCAACGTCCGCGTCTTTGTCGGCGAAGCGCGCGGCTTCATCGCTGGCCGAGGCGAGCACTACGACCTCATCCAGGTCGCGCTGCTGGATTCGTTCGGCGCCTCGTCGGCCGGCCTCTATGCGCTTTCCGAGAGCTATTTGTACACGGTGGAAGCGTTCCAGGACTATCTCCGCCATCTCAGACCCGGTGGCCTCCTGGCGATCACGCGCTGGGTCACGCTGCCGCCGCGCGATATCCCCAAATTGTTTGCAACCGCAATGATGGCGATGGAACGCACCGGCGTGTCACAGCCGTCCCGCCGGCTCGCGCTGATTCGCGGCTGGAAGACCGCGACGCTGGTGGTCAAGAACGGGGAGATCAGCGCAGCGGAAATCGCCGCGTTGCGCGAATTCTGCCGCGCGCGTTCGTTCGACGTCGAATATTACTCGGGGATGTCGGCGGCAGAGGCAAACCACTACAACCTGCTGGAGAAACCCTATTTCTTCGACGCCGCGCAAGCCTTGCTGAGCGCCGGTCGCGACAGATTCTGGGCGCGCTACAAGTTCGATGTCCGGCCCGCCACCGACGATAAGCCATACTTCTTTCACTTCTTCAAATGGCGCTCGCTCCCCGAACTCCTCGCCTTGAAAGAGGAGGGCGGCTTGCCATTGCTGGAATGGGGCTACCCGGTACTCATCGCGACGCTGCTTCAGGCCGTACTCGCGAGCCTGTTCCTGATCATCCTTCCGCTCTGGGTGATAAGGCGCCGCCATGGCTTGGTTCACGTGCCGTCGCCGTCAACGCCATCGCTTGTCGGCGATGGCACTGAAGCAGCGGCCCTGTCAGACCGGCGCGTCGTCCTCTACTTCCTCGCGGTTGGCTCCGCATTCATGTTCATCGAAATCGCGTTCATTCAGAAGTTCATCCTGTTCTTGATTCACCCGCTCTATGCGGTGGCGGTGGTGCTATGCGCATTCCTATCGTTTGCCGGACTGGGAAGCCGATATGCACAGCGCTTGCAAGCAGGCGGCCAGACTCCACGCAGGCCAATGTACGGATCGCGCTGGAGGAGGGGGCGCTGGTACCCGCGCTGGTACCCGCGCTGGTACCCGGTTGGTTGGATCGTTTTCGCGATCTGTCTTATCGCCCTGCTTTACCTGGCCATCCTCCCAACCCTGTTCAGGCTGCTGATATCCCTCCCGGATGCAGCCAGAATCGCAATCTCTGCACTGCTGGTGGCACCGCTCGCGTTCGCGATGGGAATGCCGTTTCCACTGGGGCTCGGGCGGCTTGCCTCCCGCGTTGAATCGCTCATACCTTGGGCGTGGGGCATCAACGCCTGCGCATCGGTAGTGGCTGCGATCCTCGCCCCCCTGCTGGCGATCCATCTTGGCTTTGCCGCGGTGGTGCTGATAGCGCTTTTGCTCTATCTTGCGGCGGCATTCAGCTATCCATAGATTCCGGACGTACGGGTGATGGCGGGGCCTGGTTTGCGGGCGGCGGCGCGACCAGAGCGGCAGAAGATATGGAAAGCGATGATTGGGCGACATGGGCGATGAAGTCAAGCGCCGGCGAGTCCACCATCGTGACTCCCGCCGCACAGCCATCGCCACCCAACGTGGAACTCGAGCAGGCCTCAGGTGTGCCAGTGCCGCCGGTGATGCGGCCGCGCCGGACCACGTCCGGGGCGGCGATCGTGGTGAAAGATCGAGCGGATTGCGAAAACGTAGATCGCCAGGATCAGCAGTGCGGCGATGAATAGCGTGAGAATCGTCATGTCAGCCCCCTGTCCGGCATCTTGCGCAGCTTATCGGCCGTGGCCTCCGCCGTGCCCACCGCCATGCCCACCGCCACGGCCTTCGCCGTGGCCCTCACCATGGCCGTGACCCTCACCATGGCCGTGACCCTCCCCATGGCCGTGACCCTCCCCATGGCCGCCGTGGCGCCCTCCGCCATGACCGCCGCCTCCGATGAAGAAGCCGCCCCCGTAGAACCCGGGCCACCAGCCGAAATAGTAGGGGTCGCCCGCGTAGTAGGGGTCGTAGCCGTCGTAGAGGCCGTAGGGGTAATAATCCAGGTCAGGACCTGACGGCTGGTAGGGATAGTAAGGATAGTAGGGGTCGTAGGCTGGCTCTGTCACGCAGCCGGCCAGCGGCACGCACAACGCCGCGCAGATCGAAAGGGTTCGGATACATGTGTTCATTGACGTGCCCCGTACATCCGAATGATTAGACAAGAACGCCTGCGCAGCATTCCCACGGCGCGCCCGCCAACTCAGTGCCGCTCCCTGTGCTTTTGGAACAAAAAAGCCCGCCGGCGGGCGGGCTACGACGACCGGGTCGCCGGCTTGCTTCCTGATTCGCGCGTGCTGACTCTTGCCTGGCGAGCAGTGATATCAGGAATCAGGACGCGAATCCATAGCGATCGATCAACGGCCGATCTGCTTGCTCACGGCGTTTTCCTGCTGGTTAAGGGCGCGCTGGTCGGCACGGGTAATGTGGCCGCCGTCATGGCTTGCCATGGTGCGTTCTTCGGCGCGGATCTGGCGATCTTCGCTGTGCAGTCTGGCTGCCTGGCCGCGGGACATTTCACCTTCCTTGACCTCTTGATGGATACGAGCGTTCTGGTTGGCCAGGCGCGTGTTGACCTGCTCGCGACGCGGGTGATTCTTTTGCCACTGGGTATCGTTTGCCATGGCGCCACCAGCCATGCCTGCCGCCAAAACGGCGATTGCCACACTTCCGATCAGTTTGCGAGTAAACACCGTGAGCTCCCTTGGTTGTTGATGCCCGGCAGGATTGGCCGCGCATGATCCAGTAACGCCGCGGAATCGGGCGGCGATGACGAGAGGGCGGGGTGCTTTGTAACGATTTGTTGATGCCGAAGCTGAGTTTGATGCATCGATAGCGATGCGTCGAGATCGAGGGAGAGGGTAATTTTCTGTAATTTTCTGTAATTTCCGACCGGCTCAGGAGCGGCCGCACGATCGACGCAATACGAAAGGGCAGTAACGTGCTGGCCCCGATGGAGAATGATGGAAAAATAAAGTTGTTGGAGCGATGTACCACCTGGACGGTGGGGTCGTCGAATTCCTGGCCTGAAAGGGGAGATGGCGTACGACACAAAGCAATCCCCCGGGCGCCAGGCAGATCAGAATGTAAACAGACGCAGGCGCCCGGCGCGCGCCTCAATTTCCTTTGGTGCCACTTTCCAGAGTCGGCCCAGTGTTGCCCAGCCGCTGAAGGCATCGACAGTGCGCTCGATCACTGCCTTGGGATCGGCTACATCGAATTTCTTGCCGAAGTCGGCCAGGTCGTCCACGGTGAAATTGTCCGCCTTGCCGCCGATGGTCATCTGGTGCTGCAGCGTGTAACCAGTGCCCGCGGAGAACGTCAGGTCATAGGCCGGTGACAGGCTCCATTCGCCGGTGGGTGACATCAGAAAAGCGAAGTTCTTCACGTGGTCGTCCTGGTTGCGGCCCACTACATTGAAAATCATTCGGCGGTAGGCTTCCTCGATCGCTGCATGGGGCATCTGGAAGGCTCTGATCCAGCGGAAGTACTGGTCGTAGCTGTAGGCGCGCGGGATGTTGTAGTCGATGTGCGTGAGACCGGCCAGGCTGTGCATATGCACTCGGCCACCGCCTTCGCTGCGATCGAATCGCTTGGTCAGGAAGTGGAAGCGGCCGTTGTCCTCTTCGATGAAATCGACCGGCGCCATGTCGATGTCGAGTTCCTTCGTCAGGAGAGCGTAGGTGTATTCAACCCGGTTGAAA
The DNA here is from genome assembly GCF_056398885.1 of Cupriavidus sp. 01T418. Classification (NCBI taxonomy): domain Bacteria; kingdom Pseudomonadati; phylum Pseudomonadota; class Betaproteobacteria; order Burkholderiales; family Burkholderiaceae; genus Cupriavidus; species Cupriavidus sp. 01T418. Next base: position 18,063 of record NZ_JBFTQG010000021.1, on the reverse strand, counting down.
GGCTGGGCGTGATGGTCATTCGGGTTGGCCGACTCGACGCCGCCGAACTTGATCAGCCAACTCTCCTCGCCCTTACGCGGCTTGACGAATGCGGAACGGATCTGCTTGTCCCGACGGTTCCAGAGAATCAGCGCCTTGGCCCGCGCCCCGCCGGCGCTCGCACCAATCCGCATCAGTTCCTGGATCGCGCCATCCTGTTCGCCGGCCACGAGCTTGCGCGCCGCCTCCACCAGCGTGCCGACCTCAAGGGCTTCGCTCTCGCCTGCCGTTGCCCTCCGGTCGATCCTGGGCCGGAACTCGAGCGCACCCATTGCACGGTCGCCGATATAGAGCAGGCGCTGGACCGGGCTCATCGCCTTGTCAGGCTCGCCTCGGTCCTCGAAATACTTCCTGATGATCAGGTTGCCGAAGGTGTCCGGCAGCGCGTCCGCCAGTACGCCGGGCAAACCCAGAAACGCGTCGACACGCCGCAGCTCGGGAAACTCGAAGGTGCCTGACCGGGATGGAAGGGACTCAGGGGAAATGCTCGGCCCCCCGGTGCCCAGGTATTCCGCGTCATAGTTGAAGCCGATTCGGCCGTTATCGAACTCGGTGACGGCACCGACGGCCTGACCGTGCATGAGGACATGGGCGCTCGCGAGAACGCCTTGTGCCGGACGGGCGCGCTGTGGCGAGCGCGACTTCCTTTGCGTTACCAAACTATCGCTCCCTGGGCTTGTAGGCGCGCTTGCGGACCTCGCCGCGTGCAGACAGCGCTTCGCTTGACGGCAAGGTATCCGGGAAGGCCGCTTCCAGGTTGCCGATCATGCTTAGCGCTCGCATCACCTTCACCAGCGTGGATACGCGCACATCCCGTCCGGCCTCCAGGTCGCCCATCGCGGTCCGGCCGATCCCGGCGCGCTTCGCCAGGTCCTCGATCGTGAAGTTGCGCTCTATGCGCTTGGAGCGCAGGCGCGCACCGATTTCAGCAGCGATTTCATCACCTGTCGATGTGCTTCGGATAGCAGGCATAACGTGATCTATTTGGCGATTACGCCTGGAAAGGCAGATACATCATATGGTCCTGCATCTATGATGGCATGTCAATATATACATCGATAAGACCGCTATAGCAGATGTAACGTGGCATTAGGCGACACAACTACCGGAATAGAAGACATAACGATGCGGGAATGGCGCGCCCTGGCGTGATGACATGCCGCATAGAGCATGCTGCTCGCGGGCATACAGGCCGCGGACCAGTTTGGCCCCTCGAGAATGGCTCTATTGGCAATCGCAATTGTGGATCTATCCATGGGGCCATTTATCAGTTAATTTTCCACTCCACCGTGTTACGGCGGCGCTGTCGCAGTTGGCTGCCGAATGACGCAAGCACAGGGCGACGAAGCCCATCAGCACAAACCGAAGCAGAGATGGAGCAAGAGATGAAGAACGCCGAACTGGTCCGCCGCAAAGATGCAGCCACGCCCCGTGGCGTTGGGGTGATGTGCAATTTCTACGCCGAGCGTGCCGAGAATTCGGAGATTTGGGATGTGGAGGGAAAGCGCTATATCGACTTCGCCGCTGGCATCGCAGTACTGAACACGGGCCATCGCCATCCGCGCCTGGTGGACGCGATGCAGCGCCAGCTGGAGCGCTTCACGCACACCGCCTATCAGATCGTGCCTTACGCCAGCTATATCGAGCTGGCCGAGAAGATCAACCAGCGCGCCCCCGGCCGCTCGGTCAAGAAGACGGCGTTCTTTACGACGGGCGCCGAAGCCGTCGAAAACGCCATCAAGATTGCGCGTGCCGCCACCGGTCGTCCAGGCGTGATCGCCTTCTCCGGAGGCTTCCATGGCCGCACGATGATGGGCATGGCGCTGACCGGCAAGGTCGTGCCATACAAAGTCGGCTTTGGACCGTTTCCGGGCGAAGTGTTCCATGCGCCGTACCCTTGCGCTCTGCATGGCGTGTCCGTGGAGGACTCGCTCAAGGCGCTGCAGAACCTGTTCAAGGCTGATGTCGATCCCAGGCGCGTGGCCGCCATCATCTTCGAGCCGGTGCAGGGCGAGGGCGGCTTCAACGTGGCGCCGCTGGCGTTCGTCAAGGCACTGCGCGCCATCTGCGATGAACACGGCATCCTGCTGGTCGCCGATGAAGTGCAGACCGGCTTCGGCCGTACCGGCAAGCTGTTTGCCATGGAGCACTACGACGTGGCGCCGGATCTCACCACCATGGCCAAGAGCTTGGCGGGCGGCATGCCGCTGTCGGCGGTATGCGGCCGCGCCGAGGTGATGGATGCGCCCGCGCCTGGCGGTCTGGGTGGCACCTATGCCGGCAATCCGCTGGCCGTGGCTTCCGCGCTCGCGGTGCTCGATGTACTGGAGGGCGAGAACCTGATCGAACGCGGCGCCGTGCTGGGCCAGCGCCTGGTGGACCAGTTGGAGAACCTCAAGTCCAGCGTGCCACAAATTGCCGAAGTGCGTGGCGTCGGCGCGATGGTCGCCGTGGAATTCCGCAAGGCCGATGGCAGCCCGGACGCCGACTTCGCGCGCACCGTGCAGAGCCGCGCGCTGGAGAAGGGCCTGCTGCTGCTGTCGTGCGGAATCTACGGCAACGTGATTCGTTTCCTGTTCCCCCTCACCATCAGCGATGCCGTGATGGACGAGGGTCTCGACATTCTGGCCGACGCATTGACCCGCTAATACCAAACGTCCCCAACGGACCCAAACGGACTTCATCATGGAACTCAAGGATGCAGGCTTGCTGCGTGCGCAAGCCCTGGTCGGCGGCACGTGGCAGAACGCTGATAGCGGTGAGACCTTCGCCGTCACCAATCCCGCGACCGGCGCCGTGATCGGCACGGTGCCGCTGATGGGCGCGGCGGAAACGCGCCGCGCCATCGAGGCCGCGCGTACCGCGCAGGCCGCATGGCGCGGCAAGACCGCGCGCGATCGCAGCCAGGTGCTGCGCAACTGGCATGAGCTGATGCTCGCCAATACCGACGACCTGGCCTTGCTGATGACGACCGAGCAAGGCAAGCCGCTGGCCGAAGCCCGAGGCGAAGTGACCTACGCCGCGTCGTTCCTCGAATGGTTCGCCGAGGAAGGCAAGCGCGTCAGCGGCGACGTGCTGTCCTCCCCAGCCGGCGACAAGCGGATGCTGGTGCTGAAGGAACCGGTGGGCGTCTGCGCGGCGATCACGCCCTGGAATTTCCCGCTGGCCATGATCACGCGCAAGGCCGGGCCCGCACTTGCTGCGGGCTGCGCGATGGTGCTCAAGCCGGCGGAAGACACTCCGCTGTCGGCCCTTGCGCTAGCGGTATTGGCGGAGCGTGCGGGTGTGCCGGCCGGCCTGCTGAGCGTGGTGACGGGCGACGCCCGGTCCATTGGCGGCGAACTGACCGCCAATCCGATCGTGCGCAAGCTCAGTTTTACCGGCTCGACGGAAGTTGGCCGCGTCCTGATGCGCCAGTCGGCGGATACCATCAAGAAGCTCTCGCTCGAACTCGGCGGCAATGCGCCCTTCATCGTATTCGACGATGCCGACCTCGACGCCGCGGTGGAGGGGGCGATCGCCTCGAAGTACCGTAACGCGGGCCAGACCTGTGTTTGCGCGAACCGCCTCTACGTGCACGACAAGGTCTATGACGCCTTTGCGCAGAAGCTGGTAGCCGCCGTGGCGAAGCTCAAGGTTGGCCACGGTGTCGAGCCCGGCGTACTGCAGGGTCCGCTGATCAATGAAGACGCGGTGGCCAAGGTGGAACTGCATATCGCTGACGCAATGGCCAAGGGCGCGCGGCTGCTGTCCGGCGGCAAGCGGCACGCTCTTGGCGGCACCTTCTTCGAACCCACCGTGCTGGCCGACGTGACACCGGCCATGCGCGTGGCGAAGGAGGAGACGTTCGGCCCGCTGGCACCGCTGTTCCGCTTCTCCACCGACGAGGAAGTGATCGGCATGGCCAACGACACCGAGTTCGGTCTCGCCTCCTATTTCTTCAGCCGCGATATCGGCCGCATCTGGCGCGTGGCTGAAGCACTCGAGTACGGCATGGTGGGCATCAATACGGGCCTGATTTCGAACGAAGTCGCGCCGTTTGGCGGTGTCAAGCAATCCGGCCTGGGCCGCGAGGGTTCGAAGTACGGCATCGAGGATTACCTGGAGATCAAGTACTTATGCATGGGAGGCGTGGACCGCTGAAGCCGGCGGGGTTGGCACTGCCGAGGCAATCGTCCCGGCGCCCGATGTCTTTCTGTCTGGATTTGTGCCGGTATTGACTTAAGCCACAACCTGGGAAGAGGCGGTCCGCTGCGGTGGCCGCCCGCCCAGGGCATGCGTTGTCCGCAGCGCGGCGAGTGGATTCTCTACTATCGAGGAGGGTAGTTTCATGCAGGCTCGCTTTCGTTTTATCCGCGCCTTTGCCGCTCTGGCGGCAATGGCGGCATCGTCCCTGGTCCTGGCGCAGGGCCCGGGCGATTGGCCCACGCAGCCGGTTCGCATCGTCGTGCCATTCCAGGCCGGCTCTGCCACCGACTTGCTTTCCCGCCAGCTCGGCATGGCACTCGGCAAGGAATACGGCCAACCCTTCGTGGTGGAAAACAAGCCTGGCGCTTCCGCCATGATCGGTAGCGAGGCTGCGGCCCGCGAGCCTGGCGATGGCTACACGCTGCTGATGTCCGGTCCCGCGTCGATGGTGACCAACCGCTTCCTCTACAAGAAGCTCAGATACGAGCCGGATGCCTTCGAGAAGGTCGCAGTCGTCGCTTACACGCCGAATATCCTGCTGTCGGATCCGTCGCTGCCGTTCAAGACGCTGCCCGAGATGGTGGCCTATGCCAAGGCCAATCCGGGCAAGCTGAGCTACGCCTCTTTCGGCGCTGGAACCACCTCGCATCTGGCCGGTGAGATGCTCAAGACGATGGCCGGCATCGACATCGTCCACGTGCCTTACAAGGGCGCAGCGGAAGCCATTCCGGCGCTGTTGTCGGGTCAGGTCTCGATGTACTTCGACACCATCATGACGGCGTTGCCTTTTGTGAAGGCGGGCAAGCTGCGCGCGCTTGGTGTATCGAACAACAAGCGTTCGTCGATGGTGCCCCATGTGCCGACCATTGCGGAGCAGGGCTATCCGGGGTTCGATATCGCGCCATGGTACGGCCTGGTCGCGCCCAAGGGCACGCCGCACGAGATCGTGGCCAAGCTCAATCTCTCGATCAACAAGCTGCTCAAGGACCCCGCCTTCCGCGAGAGGCTGGCCGCTACGGGCGCCGAGCCGCGCGGCGGCAGCACGGCGGACTTCAACGCGATGGTCAGCGCCGAGATTCCACGCACCGAAAAGCTGGTGAGGCAATCCGGCATCGCCTTGCAATAAGTAACGCGTGCTTCCATCCGAGTTCCGGCCTTTCCCTATCTTACTGAGTCGCACCTTATGTTGCCTTTCGACTGGTCCTTTCCCTATCTCTCCCAGAAGATGCCGCTGCTGGCCGCCAATGCGGTGAGCACCAGCCAGCCTCTCGCCGCGCAAGCCGGCCTGCGCATGCTGTACGAAGGCGGTAACGCCATTGACAGCGCGGTTGCCACGGCGATTGCGCTGACGGTGGTGGAGCCGGTGATGAATGGCATTGGCGGCGACATGTTCGCGCTGGTCTGGCACGAAGGCCAGTTGTATGGCCTCAACTCCAGCGGCCGCGCCCCCGCGCTTTGGACGCCCGAATATTTCGCCGGCCGCGAGAAAATGCCGTCGGTCGGATGGGATACGGTGACGGTGCCGGGTCAGGTTGCCGGCTGGAAGGCGCTGTCCGCTCGTTTCGGCAAGCTACCGTTCGCGCGCCTGTTCGCACCGGCAATGGAATATGCGGAGTGGGGCTTTATGGTGTCGCCGCAGATCGCGCGCCAGTGGGCGGCACAGGTACCTGTGCTGGCCGGACAGCCTGGTTTCGCCAAGGCCTTCCTGCGCGATGGCAAGGCGCCGCAGGCTGGTGAGCGCTGGCGCTTCCCGGAGCAGGCCGCCACGCTGCAGCGCATTGCCGAGAGCGATGGTGAGAGCTTCTACAGGGGCGAACTGGCGGCAAGCATCGTCGCCTTTGCCGAGGAGACCGGTGGCGCGATCCGTGCCGATGACCTGGCGCAGCATGCGCATAGCTGGGTTACGCCGCTGTCGCAAAATTTCCGTGGCTACACGCTGCACGAGATTCCGCCCAATGGGCAGGGTCTGGCTGCATTGATCGGGCTAGGTATTCTTGACAGCTTCGATATCGAAAACATGGGGCGCGACAGCGCGGACTTCTATCATGTCGGGGTTGAGGCGATGAAGCTTGCGTTCGCCGACCTGCATCGCCACGTCTCCGACCCGGCGACCATGCAGCATGATCCGAAGGCATTTCTCGATCCGGCCTATCTGGCCGGGCGCGCAGCGACCATCGACATGGCGCAGGCGAGCACGCCTGGCGCCGGCATGCCCAAGACTGGCGGCACGGTGTACCTGACATCGGCCGATGCGGCGGGGACGATGGTTTCGTTCATCCAGTCCAACTATCGCGGCTTTGGCTCGGGCGTAGTGGTGCCGGGTACCGGCATCTCGCTGCATAACCGCGGCGAAGGCTTCAACCTGAAGCCGGGGCACGCCAACTGCGTCGGCCCGCGTAAGCAGCCGATGCACACCATCATCCCTGGCTTCGTCACGCGCAACGGCGCGCCTGTGATGTCATTCGGCGTAATGGGCGGCTCCATGCAGGCACAGGGCCACGTGCAGATGATGGCGCGGCTGGCAGCCTTCGGCCAGAACCCGCAGGCCATGAGCGATGCACCGCGCTTCCGCGTGGAGAACGGTCCGGTGGTCAACGTGGAATCGCATATGCCGGGTGACGTGGTAGCCGCGCTGCGGGCGCGTGGGCACAAGGTCGAAGTGGCGCCGCCGCAAAGCCTGGAGTTCGGATCCGCACAGTTGATTTACAAGGCGGAGCACGGGTATATCGCTGCCTCGGATTCGCGGCGGGATGGGCAAGCGGTGGGTTTCTGAGGGGTGAGGCGCCAGCCGGCCATACGATTGGCAATGCCCGGATGACGATGGCGGCGCCTCCTTCGGCGTTGATGTCATGCAGCGCAGCCGGGCGATCCGCTGATCGCCAAGAGCATCGTCTCCTTGCGGCGGAGCGCCTTCGCTCGCCGACCTCGTCGACCAGCGTTTCCTTGGGTTGGCCGCTGGGGGCAGTGGGCTGGCTTCCATCGGTGGAGAAGGAGTCTCTTGCTGAATGCCAATGTGAAGATATAGACAGAACAATAATTATGTCTAAAGATATGCCATACGAGTCATAAATGCTACGTATTACGTAGTAATATTTACATCGTCGTCAATGCCGGCCACCGCAAACATGACCGCCGACCCTGAATCCACGCGGTTCGACGCCGCCTTGCAGGCCGATGTTGCCACGCAGCGCGCGTAGTTCGCGACGGAACCGGAACGCACCCGCGAGCAGATGGCCGTCGCCAGCGCCACCGAGCGCCGCGCGCTGCGCGAGATCGACCGGGAGCGCGCGCAGCGCCGGAAGGGCGGCGACGCGCGCCAAGTTCAAGCCTGGGCGGACCAGACCAGTTGGAACTTCCCAGCGGCCATCACCTGGGTCCGCATCCAGATGGCCAAGCACGGCCTGAACCACGACGCCTGGCCCAGTCACGGTCCAGCTGCTCGCGGAAATGAGGACGGTTGCGACGCCGTTCGCTGATACGCGTCCATACTGGCCGGCGCGCTTCGACCAATGCCGGCCGGGGTAGCGCACCGACTCCCAGCACACGTTCTTGACGGGATAGAACCCGCTTTTCCCGCCACGCTTCCCTATACTTCGATAACCACAGGGAAGAAGCCATTCCCTGACAATTCAACCAGCGTGGGTCGTCTTGCGGGACGATCTGCGCCATCGCCGCCAAGACAGAGACAGCGCTTTGCCGCGAAGGGCACGCAACTGGAGGAATCATGGGGCGCTCTGCATCGGCTGCATCCGGCGACAATGAAGTCGATCAATCCGGATCGCACCGGCCGGCAGTATGGGGCCTCGCCCTCGCCGCGCTGGGCATCGTCTATGGCGACATTGGCACCAGTCCGCTGTATACGCTGAAGACCGTTTTCGACCCCGGCAACGGCTTGCCGCTGAATGCCTACAATGTGATCGGCATCGTCTCTCTGATCGTCTGGTCGCTGACGATTGTCGTCTCGCTTAAATACGTGGCGCTCATCATGCGCGCGAACAACCACGGTGAAGGCGGCATCATGGCGCTGCTTGCGCTTGCCGCGTCGTCGGTTGCGACCCGTCCACGATTGCGCCAAGCGCTGCTCATCGCCGGTGTCATGGGTGCAGCGCTGTTCTACGGCGACGGCGTGATTACGCCGGCGATCTCGGTCCTGAGCGCGGTCGAGGGGCTCGAAGTCGCGACGCCGGCATTGAGGCCCTATGTCGTTCCCGTGACGCTGATCGCGCTGATCGTGCTGTTCGTCATGCAGAAGCACGGCACGGCAGGCATCGGCGCGGTATTCGGGCCGATCATGGTGATCTGGTTCGTCATCCTGGCCGGCGCGGGCCTCGTCAATATTCTCGATGCGCCGCGCATTCTTGCGGCGCTCGATCCGTTCGTCGGGCTCGCGTTCTGCCTGCATCACCGCTGGCTCGCATTCGTCGCCCTGGGTGCGGTGGTGCTCTCGCTGACCGGCGCCGAGGCGCTCTATGCGGACATGGGGCATTTCGGCAAGCGCCCGATCCGGCTCACGTGGTTCGGGCTCGTCTTTCCCGCGCTCGCAGTGAACTATCTGGGCCAGGGCGCCTTGCTCCTCGCCGATCCTTCGGCGCTGGAGAACCCGTTCTACCGGCTGTTTCCGCATTGGACGCTGTATCCGATGGTCGTGCTGTCGACGATCGCAACGGTGATCGCGTCGCAGGCCGTGATTTCCGGCACCTACTCGATGACCAAGCAGGCAATGCAACTGGCCTTCCTGCCGCGCATGAACGTCATCTACACGTCGGAAAAGGAAATCGGCCAGATCTATGTGCCGGGTATCAATTGGGCGCTGCTTGCTGCGGTTATCGCTGCGGTGATCGGCTTCGGCTCCTCGACCGCGCTGGGGTCCGCGTATGGAATCGCCGTCACTGGCACGATGCTGATCACGACCCTGCTCACGTTCTTCGTCGTGCGCTATGCCTGGCACTACAACTGGTTCCTCTGCGTGTTCGCCACCGGTATCTTCTTCGTGATCGACGCGACGTTCTTCGCGGCCAACCTGCTGAAGATCGCAGAGGGCGGCTGGTTCCCGCTCGCAATCGGCTTCGTTCTGTTCACGATCATGGCGACGTGGGGACGCGGCTGGAAAATGATGCTGCATGAAGCGCAGGCGCGCGCCGGCGCCACGCCGCTCAAGCCGTTTCTGGAAGCGCTGCTGGCGAGCTCGCCGATCCGTGTGGGAGGCACGGCCATATTCATGTCGCCCGATCCGAACGGCGTACCGCATGCGCTCCTGAATAACCTGATCCATAATCGCGTGCTGCATCGGCGCGTGGTGTTCCTGACGGTGACGACCCGCGAGGTGCCGTGGGTTCCCGCGAGCGAGCGCGTAGCGGTGCATGCGCTGGGGCAAGACTGCTACCAGATCACGGTGACGTTTGGCTTCAAGGACGAGGTCAATCTGCCACGCTCGCTGGAAGCCTGCGAGCCATACGGCCTCGTATTCGAGCCGAGCGAGACGTCCTACTTCATGAGCCGCGCAACAGTGGTGCCGACGCCCGGCAGCAAGGGCATGGCGCTATGGCGCGAAAAACTGTTCGCCGTGATGTTGCACAACGTCGGCAACGTCGCCGCGTATCTGAAGCTGCCGGCCAACAGGGTCATCGAGCTCGGGGCCAGGGTGGAGATTTGATGCATGACGCAGGCGCGGGCTCTGCCACAGTACGGAAATCACGTGACACAGTTCCTTGGCGCATGCCGATCGAAATTCTCCGAGCCTGGGTTTAATTGAGCGCGCAATGCATGCACAGCGCTGAGGTTCGTGCCGCGTTCCGAAACTCAAGCGAGACCTGAAGCTCAGAAGGCGCGTTATCGACTGGGATATGGGAAAAACCCCAGCGAGCGAAAAAGGCAGGAGCCGATGCGGACAAGAGAAACGCCTGCCGCGCTTCGGTACCGCGAGCGCGCACCAGGAGTTTCTCTACGAGGCGGCCCGCGACACCTCGATCGCGATAAGCAGGCTCCACTGCCACGGACCGGATAACAATGGATCGCCCATGACGCTCTGCTGCGGCACAGCCGACGATACGGTCATCACAAAGCGCAATCTGGAAGGTGTCGAGCATCTCCGCCACATCCTCCGTGGCCAGGCCGCATCGTGCCAGCAATGCAGCAATCTGCTCCGTATCGGCTTGGGAAGCCGAACGGAGATAAACGTGGGTCAGCATGAAAAGGTCTCCGGTCAGTGCTCGATGGGGCTGTCAACAGCCTGGCACTTTGTTGATGCTACGTATCAGTACCCAGTACCCACTACTGGTGCCGCGCAACCATGTGCTGCAGCGAAGCTATCGCTTGAATGCGCCGATGACAAGCCAGATGCAATCTGCATCACTATGTGATGAACCTGCCACCAGACTCGAGCACGGCCGGTCAATATGGCAGCGGATTATGAAGATACCGTGAAAAACCCGGCATATGCTTTTCGGGTATCTTGAATTGTGAGGGGAGCGCATCTAATATGTTCTTCGAAGCGCGGTGATAAGCGTTCTCCACTCAACTTTTGCATTTGTTCATGCAGCAAAAAGGCAGTTGCCCGGCTTGCTGCCATCCACCCTGCAGTCGTAGTCCTCCCAGTAGACATAGAGCTATAGCCCAGGAGACGATGATGCTGAGCCCTCATGAATTTGCCACTCTCATACTTGTGAACGATAGCCCCGGCCAGGTTGAGCCTGATTCCGAGGATGTGCGAGCGTTGCTGGAAAATCAACTCATCACCCTTGAATGTCTTGGGCCACGCTGCAGTCGACCTGCGGTCACTATCCAGGGATACGTTTTCCTCAAAGCCTTCGGACGCCTTCGTGCAGGTGCCAGAGAACAGCCCTGAACGTCAGCCGAATGTCCCTGGCTGGCTTTCCAGGTAGTCGCCGGGGCGGCCGAAGCGCACAATAATGACGATTCAGGCCATCCTCTTTCAGCTTGATCATGAAAACCCTGTTTCTGGTGCGGCATGCCAAATCGAGTCGCGACGATCCGTCCTTGCCCGATCGGCTGCGACCGTTAGACGATCGCGGCCGCCATGACGCGTCCAGGATGGGCAAGCGCCTGACTGATCGCGGGGTGGAGCCCGGTCTGCTCGTGTCGAGCCCGGCGCTGCGTGCGCTGACCACGGCGCAACGCATCGCCGATGAGATCGGCTACAAGCGCACGGACATCGTCATCGATGAACGGCTCTACGCCAGCAGCCCGGACAACTTGCTCGCCGTCATCTGCACACTCGACGACAGGCTGGACCGCGTGATGCTCTTTGGCCACAATCCCGAGATCACCGACCTCGCGCACCGGCTATCGAGCACGATCACTGACATGCCAACATGCGCCATCGCGGAGTTCTGCTTCGACGCAAAGGCGTGGGCGGATGTCGCGGAGATCGGCCCGGCGAAGGTGAGGATGGACACACCGAAGAAATAGTTCAGACTTCGCCGATGTGCGGCGCCAGGCCCAGCTTCATCGTTGGGCCGCGCCGTCGGGCAACCGGAAGCGTATAGGCTCGGACACTCAAGATGTGTCGTGTAAGACACGACCCGACTATTGCAAAGGATGGAACCCCCTGCACCGTCCGGTGGGGATTTAAGGGCAGGGCGGCGCCACGGTCGCCGCTAATACGAATCCGAATCGCTCCTGGCGTGTTCGATTGTCTTGGACGTTTCGAAATCAAGCACCGCCTGGGCGTCCGACGGAATAGCGAACAACTTGCCGTCAATGTCATGGACGTGCAGAGGCTCATGGGTGACAGCGTCCGTCACCAGTGCGCGGCCGGTCAGGCGCAGGGCGGCCTGCAGGCGCGTTCTCCCAGAGACGATGCGGTAGTGATTGCCCTCTGATCGCCGCACCATCGCTTCGGTGGGGATCTCGCCCAGTTCGACGACGCCGAATCCGGGAAGGGACATTTCCTCGATGCGATTCTTGATGCAGGCTACCATCACGGCGGCGCCGAGGCGCTCGACTGCCGCGAGCCGCTCGTATTGTCCAAGGAGGAGGTTGGCCTTCTCAATTGAGGGCGTCGCATAGACAAAGGATTGGATTGCGGTCGGCGGGCGAGACAACCGGGTTGCCATGATCGCGAATGCCCAGTCCCTTGTGTAGCTGCAGTGTGGGCAAACCCAGCCGGATTTCGTGGCGATCAGAACGCCAAGGGCACCACCTTCGAGCCCGTGGCGATGATCGCTGCTGTTCCTGCAGGTGAAGGCGCGCAGGACCGGGCCGCCGAGGCCGACCTGGTTCTCGTTGAGGTTCTGGACCTGATCGTCGGTGAACGGTGCGCGAATGTAGCTCATGGCCTCTGTCCCCAGGAAAGGCAGCTTCGGTGTGGCGTGGCTATCGCCGCCGCGCAGCCGGCGCTCACCACACACTCGGGAGTCTGCCCGGCGAACAACAGAAGCTCTGGGCGCCAGGACACACAACGGCCGCCACTACATTCCAGTTTGGTCCATGCGCGGCAGAAGGTCTATCTCGCATTTTGGTGGGGTCGCCCCTTTTGCGGGCTGCTCGACCTCAATCCGTTCAAACAGCCGCCACCGACTTTGTGCAGGTGCAGCATTATCCCAATGCCCTCCCGCTTCGAAATGATGGCGGAGCGCGGCCTGTCGCACGAGATCGAAGTACAGCGGCTTTTCCTGCTATCTGCCCTGCGAGAGCTCGCGCAGCAGGGCGCGTTGGGCTTCGTTCGGCATACGCATGCGCGGCGGCAGGTCAATCGCAATGGTGAGGAGCAAGTCCCCCGTCCGGCGGCGCGCGCGGTCGTGCAATCCCAGCCCGGCAACACGTACGACGGTTCCGCTGCGTGTCATGGCAGGAATGTTCACCGTGATTGCCTCCCTGAAACGCATCACAGGGATGTTTCCTCCAAGACAGGCAAGCACGAAATCGATCTTCAATTCCCGTGTGAGATCCAGCCCGCTAACGTCAAATACGCGATCCTTCCTCACTCTGACTTTGCACATCAGATTGCCATTGGGTCCGCCATTGACACCGGCGCTACCCATGCCTCGCGCGCGCAATACCATTCCATCCAGCACGCCTGGTTTGATATTGATTCGCAGCGCTTTATCTATGCGATTCTTCCCCATGCCTGAACAACTGTGGCATCGGGTCGATGTGTGCCCGTTGCCGCCGCACCGCGCACAAGCGGCTTGCAGATTAAACAGGCCTCGCGCGACAAGACCGGTTCCCGCACAGGCAATACAGGCCACAAATAACATCCCGCGCGCGTCACACGGGCCGCACCCGACCGCCATTCTGACCCTGGTCGAAGCCAATCCCCCAAGTACCGCGGTCTCAAGAGGAATGCTGGTTTCGCAGAAATAGTCCGCTCCTGGCTTTGGGGGCGATCCATCCCGGCTCCGGCGTGCGTCCCTGTTCCTGTCATGTTGTGCGGACGGCGCGGTATTCGCTTCGGATCGCGCGGCGTCATAGGACGCTCGTGCCTTCTCGTCCTTCAACACAGCGTATGCTTGCTGGAGGCGCTTGAATTTCTCTTCGGCCTCCGATGGGCGTTCGAGATTTCTGTCGGGATGCCAGCGCATGGCGAGCCGCCGAAAGGCGTGCAGAATCTCCTCCCGCGTTGCTGCGGGGGTTATTCCGAGGGTCTGATAATAGTCATGCTTGGTCACGTAAGATTGCGCCTGCCATAGGCCCCGCTGCGAGCCAAAGTGGAATATGGCCTTGAATTGGCCATGCTCGTCTCAAACGATATCGGCATAACTCGGCGGATCTTGAGGCGCCAATTGCCTGAATAAAAGGCTGCGCAGCGGTGAATGTGTTCAAATGCGTGTGGCGAACGATAGCCCAGGGCACTGTCGTTGCCAGCTGAGTCGGAACGGCTCACCAGGGCTCAGATTGCTTCGCGCTGAAGAAGCCACCAGAAGGGCCATCATCGCCGAGTAGCGCAAGGTGGATTGCTGCTGCCGCTCCCTGGGCCACCGTCTGGTAGCCACGATGGCCGTTCAGGTCAGTATCCGTAAAGCCCGGATCCGAGGAGTTCACCTTGATCCCAGTTTCCCTCAGTTCGGCCGCGAGTTGCACCGTCAGCATGTTGAGTGCAGCCTTGGATGCGTTGTAGCCGAGTAGCTTGACCTGTGCAAATTCCCATGTTGGATCACTGTTGTGTGTGAGCGAACCCAGCCCACTCGATACATTGACTATCCGTGCCGCGCTTGATCTGTACAGCAGCGGCAACATCGCTTGAGTGACAGCCAGCGCGCCGAAGAAATTCACGTTGAAGATGTGGCGCATCGCGTCGATGCTGGCTTTGCTGGGCGGGCCGTCGGCGTGATCGGCGATGCCAGCGTTGTTGACCAGGATGTCGAGTCGGCCGTACCTGGCTTCGATAGCCGCGGCGGCGGCCTCGATGGTGGTCGGCTCGGCGAGATCGATTTGCGTGAAATGCGCATCGATGCCTTCCGCTTTCAGGCTGGCAGTGGCTGCTTCGCCGCGGGCGGTGTCGCGCGCACCCAGCAGGATGCAGGCACCTGACTTGCCCAACTGGCGAGCGATTTCGAAGCCAATGCCCTTATTGGCTCCGGTGACCAGTGCGATCCGATCCGTTGACGCTTGCATGATGAACTCCCAGGTTCTTTGACGTGGAAACTGCTCGGCGGATGCGCTACAGTTTATGAACATTCCTTCAGCTTTTGAATTCGCATATGGAAGCACTGCACCCAGAGGGCCTGAAGCCAAGAAAGAAGCCGAGGCAAGCCCGCTCGGAAGCCACCGTCCAGGCTATTTTCGAGGCGACCATTCAGGTTTTGCTGGCTGAGGGAGCCGGCCGGCTGACCACGACGCGCGTGGCCGAGCGGGCAGGTGTGTCGGTGGGCACGATGTATCAGTATTTCCCCCACAAGCAGGCCTTGCTGTATGCGGTCCTGAAGCAGCACCTTGAAGCCGTCGCCAGCACGGTGGAGGCCGCTTGCCTTCAGTTCCGGGGGGCGCCCGCGGCCACGATGGTAAGTGGCCTGGTTACCGCCTACATCAATGCAAAGACAGCCCATGTGGATTTGTCGCGTGCGCTCTACCTGATAGCGGCCGAACTGGACACGGCCGATCTGGTGGGCGGCATCACACAGCGTGTGCAAGATGCCATGGCCACGCTGTTGACCACTGCGGCGGACGCCGCATTCGACGACCTTCCTTCCATCACGTTCGCCCTGGGCGCCACAATGGCTGGAATGACGCGTGCGGCCTTCGAGCGGGGCGCACCGCCCGCCATGTTGCGGGTGCTGCGCACTCAACTTGCTACGATGTGCCTGGCGTATCTGCAGGCAATGGCTGTCGGGAAAGCATCGCCCGTCTTCAAGCGCACTACGCGCACCCGGAAAGCGCCACGTTAAACGCATCCATGACCGCTGCGCGTAGCCGGGCACATCCATCCGGGCCGCACTGATGCCGATGGACGTCCCGCACTTCCGGGTCCCGCATCACCGCGCGGGAAACCGGACTTCCCGTCAACCGTCATGCGCCCCGGCGGCGGAAATCTCCCAACCCCCGCCGAGTGCCCTATACAGGCGGACCGCGGTCAGCGAGACATTCCCCTGTGTGCGGATCAGCTGGACCTCGTTCTCGAGGAGCGCCCGCTCAATGACAAGCACATCAAGGAAGGTCACGGAGCCGGCCTTGTAGCGGGCGCGTGCGGCTTCCCGCGCGGTGCGGCCATGATCGACCGCCGCTTGCAGGGAAGACCGGCGGCGCTGCTCGCCATCAAAAGCGGTGAGCGTGTTGTCGATCTCGTTCCAGGCGCTCAGGACGGTTTTCTGGTACGAGATTGCCGCGGTCTGTTGCTGGACCTCGCGGAGCCGCAGTGTACTGACCAGGCGTCCTCCCTCGAAGATCGGCAGGTGGAGTGTCGGCCCGATCGCGAACTGGCGCGACGCCCACGAGCCAAGCGTGGCGAAGTTCAGGGATTGGGTGCCAAAGCTGCCACTCAGCGTGACCGAGGGATAGAAGTCAGCCTTGGCCATGCCGATGGTTGCCGTCGCGGCATGTAGCCTGGCCTCGGCCTCGCGAATGTCCGGGCGCCGCCTGGCGAGCTCGGAGGGAAGCCCGATCGGCGCGACTGACGGAACCGGCGGAATGGGCGTTTCCTGCGCCAGCGCTTCGGCAAGCGAGCCAGGCTGTTCACCCAGGAGCAGGCTCAGGGCGTTCATGGAGACTTCGATCTCCGTTTCAAGATCGGGTATGCGCGCGGTGATGGCATGGAGCTGCGCGCTCGCCTCGGAGACCTCGAGTTTTGTTGCGGCCCCGGCGGCACAGCGGTTCTCGGTCAGGGCCAGGCTGTCGCGCGCAAACGCGACCATTCGTTTTACGCTTGCAAGGGTCGCCTGGGCCGTGCGCAGGCGGATATAGTTGGCGGCCACCTCGCTGACCACCGACAGGATCACGGCATGTCTTGATTCCGCGGATGCGAAGGTCAGGGCGTCCGCGGCCTCGATCGCGCGCCTCGTCCGGCCCCAGATGTCAATTTCCCAGGAGGCATCGAAACCGAACTGGTAGAGGTTGAACGGGGTGCGCGCGTCACGGCCATCGAGTCCGCTGACCCCGTTGCCTGAATGACCTTGAGCCGGTCCAGTTCGCGCATCGACATGGTCAACATCTCGGGCTTCGGCATGGCTGGACTCCGATCCAGGCGGATAGAGCGCCAGCATGCTCGCGTTAGCTCGTGGGTACGACATTTCTATCTAGCCAGATCGCGACATTACAACTTTGCCGCTACACCAACTGTCTAGGCTAAATTCAGATGTCCGGTCTTTGGCTAAGTTGAAATGTCCGGGTTGAAGCTTAGCGGCAGCGCTTTCCGCCGGGCGGGATTTTAAGGAAAGATACGGCGCGCATGGCCAGAGAACGATGCGCATGCGCCACGCCAGAGTGCGCACCCGTAAGATTCCTCTGAGACAATGGCACGGTGCCCCGTCACTTTGATTCTTAGTCTGCAGACTTGGCCGGAGAAATCTTTGTCTGTACTTTGCTCGGCAGCAATATAGGTGTCTTCTCCAATCCGCTTCGCTGTTGTCTCTATGTGGCCACCACAACTTATGTGCGTCACGTTCTCGCCGAAGTCACCGTCTAGAAAGATCCTTGCTGTCTTCGGATTGTTGGGATAGAGGACGAGCATTCCGCGGTCTTTGTAAAAGCCGACGTAGATCTGTGGACGTGCATCCGTAGCTGCTTTTGCTGACAAGATCAGAAGCGCTGGCGAGAGTGCTATTAACCAACGAATGAGATCCTGCTTCCAGAGCGGACGTGCCATGCTTCCCCCTTGCTGTAGATCTAGAAGCATGCCACGATTAGAAGAGCGCTAGAGATGATCCTGTTGGAATGGCACAACTAGCGAATCAGTTGTCGGTTCCGTTGAGTGGCCATGGCTGCTTCTGCAACCGCTGCAGCGCTTCCAGCATATCGTTCTGATCCAGCGACCGCTGCGCTTTCTTGCCAGGCGGCCGGCCACGTTTGCGCGGTGTCCCATCGGTACTTGGCACAGCCTGAGAGCGCCGATTGTCACGCTTCTCCTGAACGTATTGCGCCATCTGCAGGACGTGTCCGATCCGCTTGTTGTCGACGATCGCACCTTGATCAATTTCCGACAGCCGGTCGTAGATAGCGTAGGGAAGGGCGGCGCCATTCGCCCGCGGTTCTATGCGTCCATCCGGGTAGTGATAGACATCGATATAGCGCCCAACCAGCTTGCGATGCTCCGAGGTGTCGGCAAGCAGGTAGAGCATCTTGTCGTACTGAATCGTCAGGCTCTTGGACACGCAGCGCGGTTCGCGCCAGGTGAAGATCAGATCCAGATTCTCATCTGGTCGCAGCGGCCGATGCGCGTCGTGG
>NZ_JBFTQG010000020.1:0-116504 GCF_056398885.1 Cupriavidus sp. 01T418 | reverse complement strand
GCCCATCGTCAGCATCACGCCAAACCTGGAGATCGCGCGGCGGCTGGCCATGGCCTGGGGCGTGCATTCCACCGTCAGCCCCGATGTGCAAAGCGTCGACGAGATGGTGAATGCGGCAACCCGTGCCGCGCTGGCCGAGGGCTATGCCGCACCGGGCGACCAGATCACCATCGCGGCGGGCATGCCGTTCGGCCAGGGCGGCACCACCAACCTGCTGCGGGTCGCCGAGATCACCGGCGCTGAACCGGGCAAGGCACTTGCGCTGGGCGCCGGCAGCACGGCACCGGCGGTTACGGCCTGATACACCACACGCACGCGCTGGCGCCATTGCCGTTGCTATACTGATCGACACGCTGCGGCCACCTTTTTGGCCGCGGCCATCAATCAGCAATGCGGAGCCACCATGCGTCTCGATGACGAAGCCGAAAGCCAGAACGTGGAAGATCGCCGGGGAGAAGGTTCCGGCGGTTTCGGCGGCTTTGGCGCGGGACCCAAGACGCTCGGCATCGGCACCATCCTGGTGGCCCTGGCGGCGTCGTATTTCTTCGGCATCGATCCCACCGTGATCATGCAGGGCGCATCGGTGCTCCAGGGTTCGCAGCAACAGGCTCCGCAGCAGCAGCGCGTGCCCAGCCATGCGCCCGCCAAGGACCAGATGACGGTATTCGTGCGCAAGGTGCTGGGCAACACCGAGCGCACCTGGTCGCATATCTTCGAGACCAGCCTGAACCGCCGCTATGCGCCGCCCACGCTGGTGATATTCTCCGGCGCGACGCCCACCGCCTGCGGCACTGGCCAGTCGGCCATGGGTCCCTTCTACTGCCCGGGCGACCAGAAGGTCTATATCGACCTGGCCTTCTACGATGAATTGCGCCAGCGCTTCGGCGCCGGCGGCGACTTTGCCCAGGCCTATGTGATCGCCCATGAGGTTGGCCACCATGTGCAGAACCTGCTCGGCGTGTCCGGCAAGGTCGATGCCGCGCGCCGGCGCATGAGCGAGGCGCAGGCCAACCAGTTGTCGGTGCGCGTGGAGTTGCAGGCCGATTGCCTGGCCGGCGTATGGGCCGCCACCGCCGAGCGGATGAACCAGCAACTGCTGGAACCCGGCGATATCGAGGAGGGCCTCAAGGCCGCTGCCGCCATCGGCGACGACCGCCTGCAAAAGCAGGCCCAGGGCTACATCGTCCCGGAAGCGTTCACCCATGGCACCAGCGAGCAACGCACGCGCTGGCTGCGCCAGGGCCTGGCCACCGGCGATATCCGCAAGTGCGACACCTTCGCCGCCAAGCAGCTCTAGGCCCCCGTATCGACAAGCTCGAGAAGCTCGACAAGCGTTTGCGGCGCGAACGCGGATGACAAACGCTTGCCAGCCGCAGGCCTGTCGATATCGACAGCGCGGGATGAACTGCTGAACTGCGGGGGAAATGGCTGGAGGGACTAAAGGTACAGCGGAGGGTAAAAACACCCACCCGGCGGGAGAGAGTAGGAGGAGGAGGTCAGCCGGGCGGGTGGGAGAGAAACCGTGAGATAAGCCGGAAAGGCTAGCGTGGCACCGAGACGGCCACCAAGGTGGCCGCCTGGTAACACGGGATCTGCATCAGACCCGATAGCCGTACAGCGATCCGTCGCCTGAGCGCGAGTTGTCCAGCGAGCTGGCAGCCACTTCGCCACTGAAGGCGCGCGCGCCATCGGTGAACGAATCAAACTTGCCTTGCTTGGCGCCATCGACAAACGGGTCGAACTTGCCTTTGTTGGCGCCGTCAGTGAACGTATCGAACTTGCCCTTGTTGGCGCCGTCAGTGTACGTATCGAACTTGCCGGCGCGCAATGCATCGGCGTATACGTCGAACTTGCCGACCTTGCTGCTGGCGGGAGCTGCCAGTGCCGCGGCCGAACCGGCCACCAACAACACTGCTAACGCGCTACCCAGGATGCGTTTGGCATTCATTTGGGACTCCTTCAACTGATTGTTTGTCGCTTTTATTTTTTTAAGCTGCTAAGTACTTGCTGCCCTTCGGCAATCTACGTTGCGCTACGGGCACGGACTGAAGATTAGTGGCTGGGCGCGCAAGGAGAAATACCACTGCGACGAATGGTGCGTTGTGCGTCGTGAAACGTTGGAAGTGCGGATGAACGGCGAGAATTGGCCGCCGGATGGCGTGCCGCAGTGTGCGTGCGGCGTGGCTCTTGCATCGCCGGAAAGCCCGCAAGCCCAGGCTGGAGGCAGCCCGGGCCGGCTAGCGCGCCGCTCGCGCACAGCATGGGCGCGTGCGTGTCAGGGGGCGCAAAGGGTGCCGCGATCGACGCCCTGAGAGGGCGTTGAATGTGCCTGATACCGCCTTAGACAGTGTATTGGCCGTTGGCTTCGGGCTGGAACGACAATTCGACCACAGTGACGCTTTGTTCGCGTCCGTCCGGCAAGCGGTAGCTCACGGTCTGCCCGGCGCGCGCGCCCAGCAGGACGCGGCCGATCGGCGACAGCACCGACAGCCGCCCTGCGTCGAAATCCGCCGTATCGGGATAGACCAGGGTCCAGCGGCGCGGCACGGCCTCGCCTTCCAGCGCGCACAGCAGGCTGGAGTTCATGGTCACCACATCCTTGGGAATGGCATCGGCCGGCACGATGGCCGCGCGCTCAAGAATGCTGTCGAGCATCTCGGCCAGCGGCGCCGCGCCGGCACGGCTGGCGATGCGTTCCAGGCGGGTGACATCGAGTTCGGTAAGGTAAAGGGTCGGTTGCTGCTTGGATGAAGTCGTCATGGTGATTCCTCGCTAGGTGGCGATGCGGCGACCGGGGAGCAGGAGGGATCCAACATGGATCGGCTCCCGGCGCTGCCAGGTCATGAAATAAGGGGGCCGTCAGGAACGGCGGGAAAACCGCGAACTGGGAGTGACTCGGCCCGGTTCGGCGCTTGCCTGCGTCTGTGGGAACGTCAGGTTGGGAACCGGGCAGGATCAAGCGGCAGGCTGATCCGGCGGCAGGCAATCGCCTGCCTGGCTTGCGCGTGCGGCGCCTGCGCTACATGCGCGAACGCGCCGGCCTGCCCGATACGGGCAAGCTCGACAGCGGTCGGCGACAGGCGGCAAGGCGTCATTTATTTGCGGATACTATTGGATGGAAATTCGGGAAAGCGCGCCATGCGGCCAAACCGATGAGAGCAATGACTCACTCAAAAGGTTCGGTGCCGGCTCGTACCGCCGCGCTTTTCACCAACCTGGTGCGCGGCAGGTAAACGGATCGTAGCATAGCAGGCAGATTCAGGGCTCCGGTGCCCGACCCTGGCCTTGATCTGCAGCATGCGGATGGCATTCGCAGGCGGCGCCGGCCGCGGCCTGCTGCAGGTTCTGCAGGATGCCGCATTCGCTGGCGGGATGGGGCTGGTCGCAGGTATGGCGCAGCGCCCGCAATTGCCCTTCCAGCGCCTCGAGCGCAACGCGCTGCGCATGGATCTGTTCGATCTGGCGATCCAGCAGGGCGTTGATATCATCGCAGGCAAGCGTCGGATCCCGCTCGAAGTCACGCAGCCGCCGGACATCGGACAGACTCATCCCCAGCGAGCGGCAGTGGCGTACGAAGTTGAGCTGCAGCAGATGGCTGTCGCCATAGCGGCGATAACCGTTGTCCTCGCGCTGAGGCACGTCGAGCAACCCCTCGCGCTCGTAATAGCGGATGGTTTCCACGTCGCAACTGCTGTGTCTGGCCAGTTCACCGATGCGCATGCCGACTCCAGGTCACTCCTGCCTTCAGAAAAATCCCTGTAGTGATTACAGGGTTTCCTCCAGTGTAGACCATGTCTGAGCGTCTTGCCAGCCGCGTCCCGAAGTGGGCGAAATGGCTAATCGTTCAGCCCGGAGCCGGGCCTCGGGCCTGGTCGCGCAAGGCGAGCGTACGCGGCGCGAATGCGGCGCGCACCACTTCCACCGCCAGTTCGGGCCGGGCGGCACCGCACATGAAGACGTCCACGGCGGCAAAACCGTATTCGGGCCAGGTGTGGATGCTGATATGCGACTCCTGGAGCAGCAGCACCCCGGTCACGCCGAGCCCCGGCCCGAAATGCCGGAAGCGCGCATCGACCACGGTGGCGCCAGCAGCCTGCGCCGCCTGGTAAAGCACGCGCTCGACCAGGGCGGCATCGGCCAGCAGCTCGCTGGCCACGCCTTGCAGGTCGGCCAGCAAGTGGTGACCGAGCACAGCCGGACAGGGCAACACCGGCGCGTTCATGCCGGCACGCTCATTTGTGGCCAGCGCCGGAGGACCAGCCGCTGGAACCGGAGGAGCCGCCGCTCCAGCCGCGCGCACTGCTGTAGCCCGAGGCAGAGCCCGAGCGGCCGCTATCGCCGGTATCGCCGATGTTGAAGAAGGTCGTGCCGAATAGCACGATGATGCCGTAAACGAGGTAAAGCAGGCGCACGCTGTCTTAGTCCTTTCCGACCCAGCGCCGGACCAGCCAGATCGGCGCCCACAACAGCAGGAAGCCGACGATGATCGTGATCCATCCCCGCTCGGTGACCAGGGCCACCGGGACATTGAGGATGGCGAGGAGGATGGCGTAGACCTTGGCGCTCTTGCGGCAAAAGGCCAGGTCATCGGTGCCGGCCGCGCGCGCGCCCGGCGAGATCCGCGCCGACTCGGCCAGGCCGGGGTTGGACTTGAACCACAGCGCCACCTGGGAGCGCGGCACGGTGGTGGACAGGGTCCAGACGATCTCGGTAGCGGAAGCCTCGCGGGTAAGCCGCCTCGCGGGCTTGCCGAACTCGGTCAGGCGCGTGGTGTCGCCCACCTTGACCCGCCAGTTGAAGGTGCCGGCGGCGTACAGCACCTCGCTCTCGTAGTCGTAGCCCTGCTGGAAGGTCTGGCCCTGGTAGCTCGCTGCGGTGCCGGACACCATGCGCGGCCAGGTATCGAGCACCTCGACCCGGTCCCAGCCGCTGTCCTGCTCGACCAGCCACATCAGGCCGCGCTGCTCGTTGAACAGCAGGTACTCGACCCAGGTGGAGGCTTCCTCTTTGTCGTTGTCGGTGCATTGCATCAGCCCCAGCACCGTGTAGGGCTTGCCGTCGATGTTGCCGCTTTCGCCCGGCGACAGGCTGGTCTTGCGTGCATCCAGCTCGCGCTGCTTCTGCAGCACCAGCGCAGTGGAGGTGGAGCAATCGATCTCGCTATGGCAGCTTGGGCAGACCACGAAGCTGGCCACGCCGGCGCGGTAGGCGATGGCGCCGCCGCAGCTTGGGCAGGCCAGCGGCACTGCCTTGCCGCGATAGCGGTCGGCGGTGCCGGCGATCTGGCCGGTCTCGCGCAGCAGCTGGCACTTGAGCTGGTCCAGCGCGACCGCCTGGCCGGTATAGATGGCGGGCGGATCGCCGTCGGCGTAGTCGAGGGTGAGGAAGCGGCCCTCGTCGCGGAAGTCCGCCACCTGCGCGGTCCAGCCCGCGCCGACCGCGAATGGCAACTCGCCCTGGCCGCCGGTGCAGCGCGCGCTGCGCACGTCGCTGGCGAGGTAGCGGTGCTTGTCGAAGTAAAGCGGCGTGCCGGGCGTAAGCTGGTCATAGCGGGGCAGCGCCACGCCGCCCAGCTGGACGGCCGACTGCTCGGCCGTGACGCGCCGGGTCAGCATGTACTGGCCGGAGGCATCGGCCAGCCAGCCGTCGCTGCCGTCGTCGAACAGCACGTACCATTCGTTCCACAGCCCGGAGTCGTAGCGCAGCTGAATGCGCCCGACCAGGGTGAAGCCCTGCCCGCCCCACTGGCCCGAGGTGTGGATCTGCAGCGGCGTGTAGTCCTCCAGCACGGTGGACATCTTGCCGATGTCCTTGACCGTGTCGGCGTCCTTGAGCAGCGTGCTGTGGCAATACTCGCACACCACCATCACCGCGGCCGACGAGCGGAAGGCCGCCGGCGCGCCGCAACCCGGGCAGTTGATTTCTTGCATGCGTCCGCTGCGCTCAGCCGACCAGTTTTTTCAGGATCTCGGCCTTGGCGGTGTCGAAATCGGCCTGGGAGATCAGGCTCTTGTCGAGCAGGTCCTTGAGCTTCTGCAAGCGCGCGGCGGGATCGTCGGCCGGTGCCGCCGCCGGAGCGGCGGGCGCGGCGGGCGCGGAGGGCTGTATGCCGGCGGCGGCACCCAGCCCGCCCGCCATCGCCTGGCCCATCACCGCGCCGGCCGCCAGGCTGGCGCCCAGGCCGGCCACGCCGCCTTCGTTCTGCGCGGCCAGCGGGATCGAGGTGGCGACCTGGTACTGCGTGAACTTCGCCATGTCGCCCATCATGCCCATCGAGATCCGCGTGTCGATGGCCTTCTGCAGTTCTTCCGGCAGCGACACATTGGTCACCGCGAAGTTATCCAGCGCCACGCCATAGCGCTCGAACTCCGGCGCCAGCCTGTCGCGGATGGTCTGCGACATCAGTGCCTGGTTGGCGGCCATGTCCAGGAACGGCACCGAGGCGCCGCCCAGCGTGGCGGTCATGGTGGCGATCAGCAGGTTGCGCAGCTGCTCTTCCACTTCGTCACGGGTGTATGCCGCGCGCGTGCCGCTGATCTCCGTGTAGAACCTGGCGGCATCGGCGATCTTGTACGAGTACAGGCCGAAGGCGCGCAGCCGCACCATGCCGAAATCGGCGTCGCGGATAGTAATGGGTTGGGCCGTGCCCCACTTGCGGCCGATCTGCAGCCGCGTGCTGAAGAAGTAGACGTCCGACTTGAAGGGCGACTCGAACAGCTTGTCCCAGTTCTTCAGGTAGGTCAGCACCGGCAGCGTCTGCGTGGTCAGCCTGTGCATGCCGGGCCCGAACACGTCGGCGATCTTGCCTTCGTTGACGAACACCGCCATCTGCGACTCGCGCACGGTCAGGCTGCCGCCGTACTGGATTTCCATATCCCCCATCGGATAGCGCCACGCGAGCACGCCGTCGCTGTCCTCGGTCCACTGGAGGATGTCGATAAACTGCTTCTTGATGAATGATCCAATGCTCATGGCAATCCCCAATGTTCCCGGCAATGTTCCGGCAGGTTCAGGAAGGCTCAGGAAGTCAGGACAGGCAGGCGGCATTGATCAGGCCGACCGCCACTGAAATCGCACCCATCAGCCCGCCCATGCCGATATTGTTCGATTCGATCGCGGCATCCATGTCGGGCAACGCGCGCGTCAGGCCGGCGTAGGCCAGCGCCTGTACCAGCATCGCACCCACCGACCACACCAGGAACATCTGGAAGGTGTCGTTGTGCTGGATGCTGGACGACAGCGTAAAGCAAAAACCGATCATCGCCCCCGACAGCGACAGCGCCGCCGCGAGGTTGCCCTGGCGGATCAGCGCGAACTCGCGGAACGGCGTGATCCTGGTGTAGACTCCGACGAACACTGCCAGCAGGGCAAGACCGGCCAGCAGGTGCAGCACGTAGGCGTAGATGGCTTGCATCGTTGTTATTCTCCGGCGGATGCCACGACAGTGTTCCGGTTTCGATTTTCGACAGCATAATGCCGGCTTGCTCCACCGCATCGACGCTCAAGTATATCGTTGTCCATTTCCGGCAATCGCAACAATTTACAGCCTGCCAGGCCAACCTGCATTCCGGCTCGCCTGCGCTGCCCCGGCTCCCGCCCCTGTCCACCCGACTGCCAGCCCGACCGCTGCCCCGACCGATTCCCTGATGCGCGACCGTACCCTTGTTCTTTCGGTGTTGATCGTGGCGTCCTGCGGACTCGGCTACGAGCTGATCGCCGGCGCCTTGTCCAGCTACCTGCTGGGTGACTCCATCCTCCAGTTCTCTTCCATCATCGGCTGTTACCTGTTCGCCATGGGCGTGGGCTCCTGGCTGTCGCGCTATGTGAAGGACGAGGACGTGCTGGCGCGCTTCATCGATATCGAGATCCTGATCGGCCTGCTCGGCGGCATCTCCGCCGCGCTGCTGTTCGTGGTGTTCGCGTGGCTGTCGGCGCCCTTTCGCACGGCGCTCTATGCGATGGTGTTCGTGCTCGGCGTGCTGGTGGGCATGGAGATCCCGCTGGTCATGCGCGTGCTCAACACGCGCCGCACCGCCTTCAGCGAACTGGTCAGCCGCGTGCTCACCTTCGACTACCTCGGCGCGCTGGCGGTATCGCTGGTATTCCCGCTGCTGCTGGCACCGCGACTTGGCCTGTCGCGCACGGGTTTTCTGTTCGGCATGCTCAATGCAGGCGTGGCCCTGGTCACCATCCATATCTTCCGCGACGAACTCAGGCAGATCCTGCCGCGCATGCTGYGCGCCTCCCTGGTGCTGGTGCTGCTGGCCGGCGGCTTCCTGGCTTCCGGGCGGCTCACGCACTGGGCGGAGCGCGGCATGTTCGGCGACGAGATCATCCATAGCGAAAGCACGCCTTACCAGCGCCTGGTGATCACGCGCTGGAAGGATGACATGCGGCTCTATATCAACGGCAACCTGCAGTTTTCCTCGCGCGACGAACACCGCTACCACGAGGCGCTGGTGCATCCGGTGCTGCAAGCGCTGCCCTGGGCGCGCCGCGTGCTGGTGATCGGCGGCGGCGACGGGCTGGCGGTGCGCGAGATCCTCAAGCACAGGAATATCGAGCACGTCACGCTGGTCGACCTGGATCCGGCCATGACCACGCTGTTCTCGCGCAGCGAACCGCTGGTGGCGCTGAACCAGGGCTCGCTCAAGGACGCGCGCGTGCAGGTGGTCAACGCCGACGCCGCGCAATGGCTGGAGCAGCACAACGAGATGTTCGACGCCATCATCGTCGACCTGCCCGACCCGTCCAACTTCGGGCTCGGCAAGCTGTACTCGGTGCCGATGTACAAGCTGATGTCGCACCATCTCGCGGAGAAGGGCTATGCGGTGGTGCAGTCGACCTCGCCCTACTTCGCGCCGCGCTCGTTCTGGGATATCGACGCCACGCTGCGCGAGGCGGGCCTGCATACCTGGCCTTACCACGCCTACGTGCCGTCCTTCGGCGAGTGGGGCTTCATCCTTGCGGCCAAGCGCGCCGACTACGCGCCGCCGACGCGCTACAGCGTGCCGCTCAAGTTCCTCGATGCCGACAGCACCGCGCTGATGTTCCGCTTCCCGGCCGACATGGCGCCGCGCGAGGCACGCGCGAACCGGCTCAACGAGCAGACCCTGGTGCACGATTTCGAGCAGGACTGGCGCAATGTCATTCGCTGATTTCCACAGTCCGCTTCGGGAGCCGGGATGGATCGCCGCCGCTTCCTGATTGCAGGCGCCGGCGCGGCCGGCCTGGGCGTGCTCTCCGGCTGCGACCGCCTGGGCGGCGATGCCAGCCGCTTCCTGGCCGGCGTAGGCCTGCGCGAGCCCACGCCCATCGTGCTGCGCCCCGGCATGGCCGAAGGCCACGCGCTGCGGGATGCCGCCAACTGGCCGTCGACCGTATCCCCGCAGGACGAGATCGTGACCGACGTCGCCATCCTCGGCGGCGGCGCGGCCGGGCTCAGCGCCGCGTGGCAACTGGCGCGCGGCGGCCTGAAGGATTTCCTGCTGGTGGACGGGCCGGAGTTCGGCGGCAATGCCGCCGGTGGCAGCTTCGGCAGCGACCTTGCTTTCCCGCGCGGCGCGCACTACCTGCCGCTGCCCTCGCCCGAATCGGCGCATATCCGCGAGATGCTGGCCGACACCGGCGTGATCCAGCGCGATCCCTTCGCCGCGCAGCCGGAGTTCGACGAGCGCGCGCTCGTGCATGCGCCCGACGAGCGCCTGTTCTTCGACGGCAAATGGCACGACGGTCTGCTGCCCAGCGAGGCCGTGCCGGACGAAGACGCCGCGCAGCACGCGCGCTTCCTGGCCCGCGTCGAACGACTCAAGAGCGCGCGCGGCGGCGACGGCCGCAAGGCTTTCGCCATCCCGCTGGCGCTGGCCTCGCAGGATCCGGCCTGGACCGCGCTGGACCGGCAGAGCATGCGGCAATGGATGCTGGCCGAAGGCTATACCTCGCCCACCTTGCACGCGTATGTCGACTACTGCTGCCGCGACGACTACGGCGCGGGCCACGACCTGATCTCGGCCTGGGCCGGCCTGTATTACTTTGCCAGCCGCGCGGGCCATGCGAGCGATGCAGCCGATGGTGCGGTGCTGACCTGGCCCGATGGACTGCACACGCTGGTGACGCGGCTGTCGGGGCGGATCGACGCGCACCGCGGAGCCGGCCCCGCCGCCAGGCCCTGGCGTCGCCCCGGCCTGGCCCTGCAGGTGCGGGAGCAAGGCCGGGAAGTGTCTGTGCTGTGCGCCTGGTGGCCAGACGGCGTGGGCACCCGGCCCCCTCGCCTCTACCGCATCCGCGCGCGCCGCGTGATCTGCGCCATGCCGCTGCATGTGGCCGCCCGCGTGGCGCCGCTGCGCGAGTTCGGCTTCGACCCGGCGCGCCACCTGCCACCCACCGCATCCTGGATGGTGTCGAGCTTCCGCCTGCGTGGCTTCCCGCCGGAGGCGCCGGGCGTGCCGCTGGCCTGGGACAACGTGGTGCATGGCGGACGCGGGCTGGGCTATGTGGTGAGCACGCATCAGCTGATCCGCCAGGCGATGCCTGCGGCCACGGTGTTCACCGCGTATTGCCCGCTCGACGCGGCTGCCGACCCTGGCGCCGCGCCGCGCCCGCTCGCCGACACCCGCCGCTGGCTGGCCGAGGCAAGCCCCGCCGAACTGATGGATTACGCCACCACTGATCTGCGCACGGTCTACGGGCGCGCCTTCTGGCGCCACGCCGATGCCGTGGAAATCACCGTGCGCGGGCACGCCATGGCGTCGCCGCGCACGGGCTTTCTCGCCAACACCGGCGCCGCGGCGCTGCGCGCTGCCGACGGGCGCATCCTGTTCGCCCATGCCGACCTGTCCGGTGTTTCGGTGTTCGAGGAAGCCACCTGGTGGGGAACCCGCGCAGCACATAAGATCCTCGGCTAGAACCATGGAACCATGCAATGTGACGCTTGGGGTGCTACATGCCGCAACGCCGCATCCTGTAGAATTCTCGCCACGGATTCGTGTCGAAACCCCTGTGTCGAAGCCCCGCATCGAGCGATCCCAAACCCATTCATTGTTGTGCGCGCCATCCGCTTCCTGTTGCTGCTCCTGATGCTTGCCGTCATGCCCTTCCAGAGTTGGGCAGGCGCGCGCACGTGCGCGGTCGGCAACGCGGCATGGAGCAACTGGGCCCAGCCGGATTCCTGCGGCATGGTGGTGCAGGCGGCGCACGGCGCTGCCTACACCGACGCGGACGATGGAGATCGCGCGGCAAGTCTCGCGGCCGATGCCGGCGACGTCCCCGGCCCGGTTGATGCTGGCGACGCTGGCGACGCAAACGACCCTTTGCAGCCGGGCGCCGACCTGGCCGAGTCCCTGTTGCCGGCCGCCCCGCTGCGCTTCGCCGCCGGACTCGCCAATGGCGGCGCGCCCGCGCACCGCGCGGGCGGACTGCCCGACCCCGACCTTCCTCTGCCGCAGCGCCCACCCAGCGCCTGACGGCCTCTGCGCGCGCGAGACCGGTCTTGCGCGCCGTCGTTATTCGCTCACGGATTCCCGTCGTTTGGCGCAGGCACCCAGCGTGCCTGCAATGAACGCAACGCGCGCTGCGCACATGATGCGCGCTTGTTTTCCCACTGTATCGATCACTACCTCACATCCGACATGAAACGCGTCCTCCTTTTCCTGGCGACCAACCTCGCCGTCATGCTTGTCCTCAGTTTCACCGCCAGCCTGCTGGGCGTGAATCGCTTCCTGACCAGCAACGGGCTCAACCTTGGCATGCTGCTGGTCTTCGCCGCGCTGATGGGCTTCGGTGGCTCATTTATCTCGCTGCTGATGTCCAAGACCATCGCCAAGTGGTCGACCGGCGCGCAGGTCATCACCCAGCCGGGCAACGGCACCGAGGTCTGGCTGGTGCAGACCGTGCAGAAGCTGGCCGACCGCGCCGGCCTGCCGATGCCCGAAGTCGCCATCTATGAAGGCGAGGCCAACGCCTTCGCCACCGGCGCCACCAGGAAGAGCTCGCTGGTGGCGGTTTCCACCGGCTTGCTGCAGACCATGTCGCACGATGAGGTGGAAGCCGTGCTGGCGCACGAGGTGGCCCACATCGCCAATGGCGACATGGTGACGCTCACGCTGATCCAGGGGGTGGTGAACACCTTCGTGATCTTCCTGGCACGCGTGGTGGGCTACTTCGTGGATTCGATGCTGCGCAAGAACGACGAAGAAGCGAGCGGCCCCGGCATTGGCTACATGATCACGGTGGTGGTGTGCGAGATCGTGTTCGGCATCCTGGCCAGCATCATCGTGGCCACGTTCTCGCGCCATCGCGAATACCGCGCCGACGCCGGCGCGGCCAGGCTGATGGGCAGCCCCACGCCGATGGTGGCGGCGCTGCGCCGCCTGGGTGGGCTGGAGCCGGACGGGCTGCCGCAGAACATGCAGGCGATGGGTATTGCCGGCGGCAAGTCGTGGCTGTCGCTGTTCTCGAGCCACCCGCCGATCGCGCAGCGGATTGCGGCGCTGCAGGCCAAGGGCTGACGGTAAGGCGCGTGGGAACCGGCGACGGGATCGCGCGAGCACCTGCGGCATCGGTCTTGCTGGTCTGCACGAACGTGCCGGACGTACTCGGGGTGGGTGCGCGGATTTCCGCCAACCGGCTGGCTAGTTGAAGACGTCCTGCCGGTACTGCCCTTGCGCCACCATCGCCACAAGCCAGTCGGACGCCGCGGCCTCGCTCATGCCGCCTTGTTGCGAAGCCATCTCGATCAGCGTCCGGCGCACGGCCGGCGCCATCAGCCGGCCGTCGCCGCACACATAGATGGTGGCGCCGTCCCGCAGCATCGCCCACACGGCTTCGCGATCGCGCCATAGCAGGTGCTGCACATAGCGCTGGTCCTGCGCGGCGGCGGTGGAGTAAGCGGCATGCGCCAGCACCACCCCTTCGGCTTGCCAGCGCGCGACCTCGTCGCGGTAGAGCCAGTCGTGCTCCGGATGGCGGCAGCCGTAGTAGAGATGG
Source organism: Cupriavidus sp. 01T418 (assembly GCF_056398885.1). Taxonomy (NCBI): domain Bacteria; kingdom Pseudomonadati; phylum Pseudomonadota; class Betaproteobacteria; order Burkholderiales; family Burkholderiaceae; genus Cupriavidus; species Cupriavidus sp. 01T418. The sequence goes on along the minus strand of NZ_JBFTQG010000020.1, from coordinate 103,520 downwards.
CTGGCAGCCACCGTCTGGCCGGCCGCCTTCTGCGCCGCGCGCTCTTCCAGGAAGCCACGGAACGGCGCAATGCCGGTGCCTGGCCCGACCAGGATCATCGGCCGTGCCGGATCGGGAGCGGGCGCGAAGGCCGGATTGGGCGTACGGATCGCCGCCGCCACTACGGCGCCCGGGGTCAGCCCCTGCAGCCAGTTGGAAGCCACGCCGCGGAACATGCCGCGGCCCGAGAGCGCCGCCGACAACACCGTGCCGACCGTGATGGTCGCGACGTCCGGCGCTACCGCGGGCGACGATGCGATGGAGTAGAAGCGCGGACGCATCGGCACCGTGCAGGCCAGCAAGCCGGGCAGCGTTAGCGCGATCGCGGGATGGCTCACCAGCACATCGACCAGCCCCAGCCGCTGCGCGGCGACCCGGGCCGCGTAGCCGTCCTCGGCATGGTCCGAACCAAGCTGCTCCAGCGCCGCGCGGGTGAACGGGCAGCGCGTGTATTGCGCCAGCGTGCGCAGCGTCTGCCGCGACACCACGTCCTGCAGTTCAATGAAATGCGTCAGCAGTGCGCGCACGGGCAGCGCCTCGTCCAGCGGCAGTCCGCGCGCGGCGCACGCATGCGCGGCGGACAAGGTCACCATGGCATCGGGATCGAGATCGAGCCGCTCGCACAGGTCGCGCACGGTGGCGGGCTGGTTCTGTGGATAAACCGCGAGATGATCGCCAGCGGCATAGCTCGCGCCTTCCGGCAGGCGCAGCCGGATGTCGCGGGTGGAGGTGCGCGGTGCTTCCTGTGCGAAGTCCCACAGCCCGGCCGGATCGCTCACCAGCTCGGTATTGGCCAGCACCGTGAAGGCCTGTGTCGTTGGCGGCAGCGTGCTGGCGCGTATGGCGGCGATATCGCGCAGGCGTACCTCGATGTGGCTCGCGCCTGCCGCATCGGGCGCCGCGCCCTGCTCCACGCRCAGCGCCTGCAGCGATTGCCACAGCGCGGCGAGCCACGAATCCGCGGCCTGGTCGAAGTCGCCGTTTCCGTCCGCTTCGCCGCGCGCGAGCAGTGGCTTGGCGCCGGCCGCGCTGAAGAAGTCGTGCACGCGCTTGGGGAACGCCTGGTAGGTGGCCCACTGCGAATTGCCGCAGCCGAGCACGGCGAAGCGCAGCGCATCGGCGCGATAGTTATCCACAGCCTTGCCGTCGAGCATCGTTTCAAACCGCCGCGCCGAATCCGGTGCGCGGCCGTTATAGGTCGCCGCGACGATCACCGCGAGCCCTTCGCCCGGCAGTGCGTCTACCGCTTCATCAAGGTCGCGCAGCGTGGCACGGAAACCCGCTGCCAGCGCACTGGCATGGATCTGCTCGGCCAGCTCGCGCGCGGTGCCCAGGCTCGATCCGCACAGCACGGCAAGGGCCTGGCCACTGCCGCGCACAGCCGGGCGCTGCGATGGCACGCTGGCGGCACTGGCCGCCGCGGCGGCGGCGATGCGCTCATGCGGGCGGCGCCTGCGCGCGCGCAGCGTGAACGCATCCGGCTTGAGCGTCAGCGTTTCCTTGATGCGGAACTGGTAGTCGTGCGGATCGCTGAAGTGGAAATTGCGCAGCATCAGGGCCAGCGCGAGCTTGGCCTCGGTCAAGGCGAACTGGCGCCCGATGCAGGCGCGCTCGCCATTGCCGAACGGCTTGTAGGCGTGCGGATGGATGTTGGCTTCGTTGTCGGGCAGGAAGCGGTCGATGTCGAAGCGCTCGGGATCGGCCCACACCTTGGGGTCGCGGTGCAGCGCGGTCAGCACCACCGAGACCCGGCGGTCCTTGCGGATCAGGTAACGTCCGCCGATCACGGTGTCCTCGAACGGCGCCACCGCGAAGGCGGGCGCGGTGGGCCACAGGCGCAGCGTTTCCTTGAGCACCCGGTCTATCACCGGCAGGCGGGCGAGGTCGGCGTACACGGGCGGCGCATCGCCCGGCAGCACCGCGTCCACTTCGGCGTAGGCCTGTGCCAGCACGCCGGGGTTGCGCAGCAGTTCGTACAGCGCGAAGGTCAGCAAGCCGCTGGTGGTCTCGTGTCCCGCGATCAGGAAGGTGATGACCTGGTTGCGGATGTTCACGTCGTCCAGCCGCTGGTCGGTATCGGGATCGCGCGCGTCCAGCATCAGGTTGAGCAGGTCGTGCGCCGGCGGCTGTCCGGCGTCCTTGCCGGCGGCGGCGCGGCGCTGCCGTACCACGTCGTCCACCAGCTCGCGCATGTAGCGCACGTCGTCGGCGAACTTGCGGTGCGCCGCATGCATGAACTTGTCCTGCAGCGCGAAGCGGGTCAGTTTCCCCATGGCTTCTTCGAGCGCGCCGACCATCGCATCGATAAAGGGATGAAGCTGCTCGCGCGAGAACGAATCGAAGTCGTAGCCGAAGCCCGACAGCGCGATGGTGTCCAGCGTGAGCCGGGTCATGTCGTCGGCCACCGCGACATCGGTGTCCGGACCCTGGCGGTCCCACTTGCCGACCAGCCGGTTGGCCACGCGCAGCATCACGTCGAAGTAGCCTTTCATCGCGCGCTGGCTGAAGGCGGGCATCAGGATGCGGTGGGCGCGCCCCCAGTTCTCTTCGTCACCGTGCGCCGTGAACAGGCCGTCCCCGGCCAGGTCGCGCAGGTAGGACAGCGGCGGCCCGACGATCTTGCGAAAGCGCTGCCCGTCCGACAGCTCGCCAGCCATGGCGGCGTCGCTGACGAACGCCACGCGCCGCCCGGCGAAATCGAGCTCGAAAATGCCGTCGAAATGGCGGCTGCGCGCCAGCAGATGCTGTGCCACCTTGCCGGGCGTGACCTGCAGCAGGTTGCCGACCAGGGGCCAGCCCGGGTCCAGCGGAATCGGTTCGAGGGCGTGCACGGGCGGCGCGGCGGACAGGGATGTGGCGGAAATGGCGGAAGCAGGACTCGGTACGCGCTGCATATTCAGGTCACCAGGGGATGGTCGGCGGGCGAAGCGCCGGGGTTGGGCCCAGGGGCGCGGACGCCGCCTTGTGTCTCTTGTTCGTTTCTCTGGGGCGTAGACAAGCGTCTACTTTTGCAGCAAAGTAGACGAATGTAGACCGAGTGTCAATTCCAAACCGAAGCTTGACCGCGCCGGGTATCCCGGGCTTAACTTCCCAGCCTTAACTTCCCGGGCTTAACTTCCCGGCCTTAACTTTTTTCCTGACACCATGGATGACGTTGCCGGCGGCAAACGCAAACTGATCGACGCGGCACTACGCCTGGCCGCGGCCAGGCGCAGCTTTGCCGGCCTGGGTCTGCGCGAACTGGCGCGCGAGGCGGGGCTCAACCCCAATACCTTTTACCGTCACTTCCGCGATATGGAAGATCTTGCGCTGACCGCGGTGGCCGAGGTCAGCAACGCGTTGCGGCCCATGCTGCGCGCGGTGCGCTGGGCCGTGGCGCGCGACAATCCCGGCGAGGTCGCCACGCGCACCTGTGACGCCTTCTTCGCCTACGCCGACGCCCACCCCGATGCCTTCTTTGTCGGCGTGTGCGGCAGCACCGGCCCCCAGCCCGCGCTGCGCGAAGCGGTGCGCCAGGCGCTGGCGGACATCGCCGGCGAGATGGCGGAAGATATTGAACGGCTCGAACTTTGCCCGGGGCTGTCGCGCCCGGTCATCGACGACCTGAGCGGCTATGTGGTGTCCTACCTGTTCCACCTGTCGACGGATTATCTGGAGGACAACGCCAAGGGCCGCGGCTTGCGCATCCAGCAGTCCAAGCAGCTGATCGGCTGGCTGCTGCGCGGCGCGGCGGAGCAGCAGCGGGCGCAGGATCACGCGCGAACCCAGGCACGACCAGCACCCGCCCCGGCGCGCAAGCGCAAGCCGGCCGAGCGCCATCCGCACTGAATACCGCAAGCACCCACGCCGAGTCCTGATCGCCAAGCGAGGAGCCCGAGGAGCCCGAGGAGCCCAATGAGCCTGCAGAACCTGTTGTTGTGCTATGGATTGAGAAAGCGCCTGAAGCGCGGCGCGCCACCTGCGCAAATCGACGTGGCCGGCAGCCGCCGCGCGGTGGCGCAGTTCGGACAGAACGCGCGCGTGCCGGCGGGCTGGCGCATCGAACGCTCCGATGTTCCGGCGCTGCCGGGCGAATGGACGCGCCGCGATGGGGCAATCGCGCATGCCGATGTCCCTACGCTGTGCTATCTGCACGGTGGCGGCTACTACTTCTGCACGCCCCGGACGCACCGTCCGCTGACGCTCGCGCTGGTGCGCATGACCGGCATGCAGGCGTTTTCGCTGGACTACCGGCTGGCGCCGGAGCACCCTTTCCCCGCCGCGCTGGACGATGCGGCCGATGCTTACGCGGCGCTGCTCGCGCTCGGCATTTCCCCCGGCAATATCGTGATCGCGGGCGACTCCGCAGGCGGCGGGCTGGCGCTGGCGACGTTGCTTGCACTGCAGGCGCGCGGCATGACGCTGCCGGCCGGCGCGCTGCTGTTCTCGCCGTGGACGGACCTGGCGGCCACCGGTGAAACCTTGCGCAGCAACGATCGGCACGACGTCATGCTCCACGGGGAATCGATCGGCCGCGTCGCGCGGCTCTACCTCGGCAACACCGCCGCCACCGAGCCGCTGGTCTCCCCGCTCTACGCCGACCCGGCCGCGCTGGCTGCGCTGCCGCCGCTCTACGTGCAGGCCAGCGACAAGGAAGTGCTGCTCGACGATTCGCGCCGCCTGGTAGCGCGCGCCAGGGCGGCCGGCGGCAAGGCCGAACTGCACATCTGGCACGGCGTGCCACATGTGTGGCAGCTCTACCACCCCTTCCTGCCGGAAGCGCGGCGCGCGCTTGCAGACGCGGCTGCGTTCGCAATGCGGGTGACGAAGCGCTGAACGGCAGCCCCGCCAATTTCCTCGGTATTTTCCCTGTGCCCGCAGTGCAACGGCAGGAAAGCTGGATGAAGGCTAGCCGTGCCTACGATGTAGGGGCCTGTTCATAGTCTGGACGCAAGTCCGGCCTGCGAGCAGCCTCAAATCATAGACAAGCGAGCCCCGAGGAGACCTTCTTGAAAACGAAACACACAGCCCTCGCGCTGGCGATCGGCGCGGCCTTTGCCGGCCACGCCAACGCGCAATCGAGCGTGACGCTCTACGGCCTCATCGACACCACCATCAGCACCATCAGCAACGCCAACGCCAATGGTGACCGCCTCACCGGCTATCATCAGCCAGCGTGGTTCAGCGGCAACCGCTGGGGCATGACCGGGGCGGAAGACATCGGCTTCGGCACCAAGGCGATTTTCAAGCTGGAGAGCGAGTTCACCAGCTACGACGGCAAGATGGACACCCCTGGCGTGCTGTTCAACCGTGACGCCTGGGTCGGCATCTACAACGATACCTTCGGCAAGCTGACTTTCGGCCGCCAGAACGCGCTGGCGCGCGACCCGATCGCCTCCGGCCTCTATGGCGATCCCTACGGCCCGGCCAAGCTGGTTGACGACGAAGGCGGCTACACCAACAACAACAACTTCAAGCAACTGGTGTTCTATGCCGGCAGCGCCACCGGCACCCGCATGGACAACGGCATCGTGTGGAAGAAGCTGTTCGACAACGGCCTGACCGCCGGCGCGGGTTACCAGTTCGGCGAGGTGCCGGGCGCGCCGTCGCGCAACACCACGGAAACCGTCACCCTCGGCTACAACGGCGGGAAGTTCCACGTCTCCAGCTTTTTCACCACGGCCAACGTCCAGGGTCTGCGTAACCGTACGTACTCGATTGGCGGCAACTATGTGTGGGGCATCGTGCGCGCCAACGCGGGCTATTTCCACTACACCGCGGATCAGGGCGCACTGGGCCAGCGCAGGGACGACGCCTACACCGTGTCGCTCAAGATCGATCCGGCGGGGCCGCTCGACTACGAGCTCGGCTACCAGATGATGAAGGCCGGCCATGCCGCCCTCAATGCCGACGGCTTCACCGTCAATGCGTACAGCAACACAAACGGCTTGACCGCGACCGACAGCGGCCGCAAGAACACGGTGTACGGCTCGATCTTCTACCACTTCTCGAAGCGCACCGAGGTCTACCTGGCCGCCGACTACATGTTCCTGCAACACGGCTATCACGCCGCGCAGTCGAATGGCTTCGCGCACCAGAGCGAATTCGCGGTGGGCATGCGCACGCGCTTCTGATCGCGCTGCATGCTCCCGCGCCTCACGGCGCGGGACCGGCTCCGAACTTTCCTTGTCCCGGCCACAAGCCGGGTTTTTTTCGCCTGGCGATTGACAGGCGCAATCCCCGCCAAACGGAAAAAGCCCGCGCGGCGGGAGCCTGCGCGGGCAAGGGAGAAGCGGGTACGACGCGGATATGAGGCGGGTGGGGCTCAGGCCATGCCCGGTTTCCATTTGAGCAGGCGATTTTCCAGCGTGGTCAGCAGGAAGTCGGCCGCCAGCGCCACCACTGCCAGCACGATCATGGCGGCGAACACGCCGCTGGCATTGAACGCGCCCTGCGCGGTGGCGATCAGCAAGCCGATGCCCTGCTTCGAACCCAGGAACTCGCCCACCACGGCACCGACCAGCGCGAAACCGAAACTGACGTGCAGGCTGGCCAGGATCCAGCTCAAAGCCGACGGCACTACCACGGCGAAGGTCAGCTGCCGTTTGGAGGCACCGAGGATCTGCGCATTGGCGATCAGGTAGCGGTCGGCTTCGCGCACGCCCTGGAAGGCATTGCCGAACACCACGAAGAACACCATCACGACCGCCAGCGCCACCTTGGAGGCCATGCCCAGGCCCAGCGCGATCACGAAGATCGAGCCCAGCACCACGCGCGGGATGGAGTTGGCAATCTGGATGTAAATGCTGAAGACATCGGCCAGCAGCTTGTTGCGCCCGAGCACGATGCCGCAGACCACGCCGGCGACCGAGCCGATCAGGAAGCCCAGCCCGGTTTCCTCCAGCGTGACCGCCACCTGCTCCAGCAGCGGGCCCTGCGAGGTACCGTTGACGAACCAGTCGTAGATCTGCTCTGCGATCAGCGAGGGCATGGAGAAGAAGAAGGGGTCGATCCAGTGCAGCCTCCCCGCCAGCTCCCAGCCGCCCAGCACCAGCACCAGCAAGGCGATGCGCAGTGTGATAATCAGTTGGCGGCGCCGGTGCATGGCGAGCCTGGCTTGCCGTTCAAAGGCGTCGAGTTCGTCGGCAAGGGCCGTGTTTGCTTCCATGTTCATTTGCATTGGCATTGGCATTGGCATTGGCTACGGTTGACGGCGCCGCATCAGTCGATGTGGACTTCCTCGCGCAGATCGGCCCAGATCTCGCGCGACAGTTCGACAAAGTGCTTGTCGTAGCGGATCTCCGATGTCACGCGCGGGCGCGGCAGGTCGATCTCGTAAACACGCTTGAGCGTGGCCGGACGCGCGGTCAGCACGAAGACCCGGTCTGCCATGGCGATGGCTTCTTCCAGGTCGTGCGTGACGAACACCACCGAGCCGGCGTTCTGCGACCAGAGTTGCAGCAACTCGTCCTGCATCAGCGTGCGGGTCTGCATGTCCAGCGCGCTGAACGGTTCATCCATCAGCAAGATCTGCGGGTTGTTGATGAAGGTCTGCGCCAGCGCCACGCGCTTGCGCATGCCGCCCGACAACTGGTGTGGGTAATGGTTGCTGAACTTGGCCAGCCCGACCTTGCGTACCCATTCTTCGGCAAGGCCATAGGCCTGGTCGCGGCCGGCGCCGCGGAACAGCGGCCCCGCCGCCACGTTGTGCAGCACCGAGCGCCACGGGAAGACGGCATCGGCCTGGAACACGAAGCCGATGCGCGGGTCGATGCCGGTCACGCGGTTGCCCATCAGCCGCACCTCGCCGGTGCTCGGCTTGAGCAGACCGGTGATCAGGCTCAGTGTGGTCGATTTGCCGCAACCGGTCGGTCCGACGATGGCGACGAACTCCCCCTTGCCCACGCGCATGGAGAAGTCGCGCAGCGCCACGGTGGCAGAGCCGTCGGGAGCGATAAAGCGGCAGGAGACACGCTCGAATTCGATGGCCGGCGCGTCTTGCGGCACGGTATTGGTCATGATGGTTCCTTGTAGTCCGCGCGCGAGCCRGCGGCGCGGACCGGTTGTTCGCCTGGCGCCTTACTTGGCGCGCTCGACGAACTCATTGGTAAACGTGCGGCCCAGTTCGATGTGCTTGCCCTTGACGGTCGGATCGAACGAGGCGAGCACCTTGAGCACCGTTTCCGGGCCGCCGGCGGGCATCCTGCCGTCGTCCGTGAACATGGCCAGCGAGGCGCCCAGGGCCTTGACGTAGAGCTCGCGGTTATTGCCGTAGTAGTCCTTCGGCATCTTCTGCGCGATCTCCTCGGCGCTGTGGGTCTTGATAAAACGCATGGTCTTGACGAAGGCGCGCGCCAGCTTCTGCACCTGGTCCTTGTGGCCCTCCACCCACGCGCGCTGCATATAGAGGCTGGAGGCCGGGTAGAGCCCGCCGAGCGCCTGAGTGGTGCCCTCGGCCGTGCGCATGTCGACCAGCACCTGTGCCTCGCCGGTCTTGAGCAATTGCGAGATGGTGGGCTCGGTGGTCATGCCGGCATCGATGCGGCTCTGGCGTATCGCGGCCATGAAACTGTTGTCGGCACCGACCGGCAGTACCGTGTACTGGCTGGGCGCCACGCCCGCCTTGAAGGCCAGGTACTGCGTCAGGAAGTTGGTCGACGAGCCCAGGCCGGTCACGCCGAGCGTCTTGCCTTTCACATCAGCCATGCTCTTGATCTGGCCGGCCGCGCGCGTGGCCACCATCTCCACCTCGCCCGGCACCTTGCCGAACACCACCACGGCCTCCACTTCCTTGCCCTTGCTTTGCAGATCGATGGTGTGATCGTAGAAGCCCACCACGCCCTGCACCGCGCCGGCCAGCAGTTCGTTTTCGGCGTCGACCCCGGCCGGCTGGGACAGGATCTCGACGTCCAGCCCCTCCTCCTTGAAGTAGCCCAGCTGCTCGGTCAGCCTGGCTGGCAGGTAGATGATCTTGGTGGCGCCGCCGACCATGATCGACAGTTTCGCGTCGGCTGCCTGCGCCGTGTTCGCGACCGCAAGTGCGGCAAAGACGACCGCGAGCGCGCCTTTCCTGTATGAATTCATCTTTGTCTCTCTTGTTTTGCTGGCGCCAGGTCTTGGTAGCCGGGCCATCATTGGGCTCTGGTAGTTGGACACCTCCGCGCTCTCCGGGGCCATGTTGCGGGGGTTGAAGCATTCTAGGCAGCCGAAACCTTCACGCAGCTTTCGCCGCTTCTCAGGGAATATCCCGATACGGCGCGTATGTCACGGCGGGGCGGGCAGTGGTAAAAGGGGACCCCGATAACAGTAAGTTCCCACCCGAGCGGTTCATGAAGGTATTGCTGATTGAAGACAATGCTTCGCTCATCCACTGGCTCGCCAGGCTGCTGAAGGAAGAGCGTTTCATGGTCGATACCGCGCTCGACGGCGAGTACGCCGACCAGATGCTGCAGACGCAGAGCTACGACGTGGTCCTGCTCGACCTGCAGATTCCGCGGCTGGCCGGCAGGAGCGTCTTGCGCCGGCTGCGCGCGCGCCGCAACAATGTGCCGGTGCTGGTAGTCACCGCCAGTGCCTCGGTGGACGAGAAGGTCGAATGCCTGGGGCTTGGCGCCGACGACTATCTGGTCAAGCCCTTCGAAGTGCGGGAACTGGTTGCGCGCATCAAGGCCCTGTCCCGGCGCCAGACCGGCGAGAAGCAGGCCGAACTGGCTTGCGGCGATCTTACCTACAACACCGATACGCGGCAGTTTTACGTCGCGGGCGAGCTGTTGTCGCTGCGGCTCAAAGAGCATACCGCCCTGGAAATCCTGATGATGCGGCTGGGCAAGACCGTGTCGAAAGCGAGCCTGATGTCGGGCGTCTACGCACTCGACGAGGAGCCCAGCGAAGACGCCATCGAAATCTATATCCACCGCATCCGCAAGAAGCTCGAGGGCTGCCAGGCCACCATCATGACGCTGCGCGGGCTCGGCTACCTGCTGCAGCAAAGGCAATGATCCACAGCCTGCGCGTACGGCTGCTGGCGTGGCTGCTGGTGCCGCTGGCGGCATTTATCGGCATCAGCAGCTACGCGTCCTATCTTGGCGCCGTGGATACCGCCAACCGCGTGCAGGACCGCGCGCTGCAGGCTTCGGCCGACGTCATCGCGGGCAACATCGCGTGGGTTGACGGGCGCCTGACCGTGCAGGTGCCACCGTCGGCGCTGTCCTTGTTCGATTCGCCCTACGCCGACCGCGTCTACTACAACGTGGTCGACGACCGCGGCCGGATCCTGGCCGGCAATCCGGTGTTCGAGCAACCGCCGATGGCGGGCGCCTCCAGTCCGGTGTTCTACAACTCGCGTTTCCAGTCGCTGCCCGTACGGATCGTGCAAACCTCGCGCACCATGTTCGATTCCGGGCAGGCACGCAAGGTCACGGTCACGGTTGGGCAGACGCTGATCGGCAACCGCGAACTCGTGCGCACCTTGCGCATGCCGGCGCTGCTGCGCGAAGTGGTGATGCTGGTGCTGGCGGTGGCGCTGGTGATGGTGGGGCTCACGGTGGAACTGCGCCCGCTGTTGCGCTTGAAGGATGAGGTCGCGGGACGCGACCCGATGGACCTCGTGCCGGTCACGGCCGCCGACCTGCCGCAGGAACTGCGGCCTATCGTCGAAGCCATCAATCAGTGCATCCGCCGCCTGAGCGAGTATGTGCGCCTGCAAAAGCGCTTTATCGCCGATGCCGCGCACCAGATCCGCACGCCGCTCGCGGTGCTTGGCGCGCAGTTGCAGTTTGCCGCTCGCGTGGACGACGAAACCAGGCTGCGCGAGACGCTCGCCTCGATGACGTGCAGCACCCAGGCCATGACCAACCTGGCCAACAAGCTGCTGCTGCTGTCGCAGGCAGAAGCCGCCGCCGGGGACAGTTCGGCCGCGGCGCAGCCGGGAGCGGACCTGGTGCCGGTGGTCACCGGCGTGCTGGAAGACATGGTGGTGCTCGCCCAGTGCAAGGGCATCGACCTGGGCGCGGAACTGGCGGCCGACAGCGTGCGGGTGGGCGTCAATGAATGGATGATGGCCGCGGTGGTGTCCAACCTGGTCGACAACGCGCTTCGCTATACGCCGGCGCATGGCCGGGTCACCGTGGCGCTGGCGTGCGAGGCGGGATGGGCGGTCCTCGCGGTGAGCGACGACGGCCCCGGCATTCCCGCCGAAGCGCGGCCCAGGGTATTCGACCGTTTCTATCGCAATGCGCTGCCGAGCCAGGAAGGCAGCGGTCTGGGGCTTGCCATCGTCAAGGAGATCGTGCTGGCCGCGCAAGGCCAGGTGGGCCTGAGCGCAGGCATCGGCGGCTGCGGCGTCACCCTGACCGTGCGCTTGCCGCTAGCCGCCTGAATGCCGCCTGAATGCCGCCGGAGACGTGACGGCAGGCCGGCCGTCGGCGCTCAGTCCACCACCTTGCCGCGCTGCGCCTTGACCTGGCTGCGCTGGCTCTTGCCTTCCAGGCGCCGCATCCTGGATCCGTAGGTGGGCCGCGTGGGGCGGCGCGTGCGCGGCGGCGTGGCCACGCTGCGCACCAGGTCGTGCAGGCGCTGCACGGCCTCCTCGCGGTTCATCTCCAGGCTGCGATGCTGTTGCGCCTTGATCACCACCACGCCGTCGCGGGTGATGCGGTGATCGTGAAGCTGCAGCAGCCGCGCCTTGTGCCCTTCTTCCAGCGACGATGCGCGAACATCGAAACGCAGGTGGACGGCGTTGGAAACCTTGTTGATGTTCTGCCCGCCGGCGCCTTGCGCGCGGATCGCGGTGATCTCGTATTCGGTGTGGGGGATGTGGATGTCGGGCAGCATGCGACGGATGATATCAAGGACCCCGCACCGTGCGTTGGCTCGGCGTGCATCGCCGATGGCGCCTCATCGTGAACCTCGCCCGGATTGGCCATGATCTTGTCGCCGGCGATGCACGCCCTGGACGAATACGGAAAATACGGAAAATACGGAAAATACGGACCGGAAAATGATAAATAACTAACAGTCATGCTTTGCACCCGTTCCCATACTGCGCTGGCGCGGCGACGGCGCTGGACGCGCATCATCGTTCTCCTGCGCCGGCGCATTCACTAACCCGGGATTGGCATGGCGAAAATTTGTGTTTACGGCGCGGGCTCCATCGGCTGCTACATCGGCGGCAGGCTGGCGGCCGCCGGCAGCGACGTCGGCTTTGTCGGGCGCGCGCGCATCGGCGCCGCGTTGCGCCAGCATGGCCTCGCGCTGACCGATTACCGCGCCGGACGGTGGCAGGTATTGCCGTCCCGGATCGATTTTTCCGACGATGCGGCTGCTGCCGCGAACGCCGGCCTGGTGCTCGTGACCGTGAAATCCGCGGGCACGCCCACGGCGGCAGCGGAACTGGCGGCCGTGCTCCGCCCGGGCGCGCTGGTGGTCAGTTTCCAGAATGGCCTGGGCAACGCCGACATACTGCGCGCAGCCTTGCCGCGCCAGACCGTGCTGGCCGGCATGGTGCCATTCAATGTGGTGGGGCGTGGTCCTGGCGCCTTCCACCAGGGCTCGGCGGGTGAGCTGGATGTCCAGGCAGCGCCGGGCCTGCAGCCTTATCTCGCCGATTTCAGCAAGGCTGGCCTGCCCCTGTCCCTGCATGCGGACATGCTGCCGGTGCAATGGGCGAAACTGCTGCTCAATCTCAACAACGCCATCAACGCGCTGTCGAATCGCCCGCTGAAGGAGGAACTCTCGCGGCGCGCGTACCGGCGCTGCCTGGCCCTGGCGCAAAACGAAGCGCTCGCGCTGCTGAAGCAAGCCGGCATACGGCCGGCCAGGCTGACGCCCTTGCCGGCGAGCTGGATCCCGCGTCTGCTGAACGCGCCGGATGCGCTGTTTGCGCGGCTGAGCGGAAAGATGCTGGCCATCGATCCGCTGGCGCGTTCCTCGATGTCGGATGACCTGGCCGCGGGGCGAGCGACGGAGATCGACTGGATCAACGGCGAGGTGCTGCGTCTTGCCGAGCGGCACCGGCAAAGCGCTCCGGTCAATGCCCGCTTGTGCGCGCTGGTACGGGTGGCCGAGCAGAGCGCGGTTCGCCCCTCCTGGTCTGGCGAGGACTTGCTGGCGGAGCTGACTACGGCCCCACCGTCTCCCCGATAGAAGCGCGTTCCTTGCGAACTCAGGCCTCTCCCTGCAGCAACTGCATGTCGAGGATTTCAATGCGGCCATAGCGCAAGCTGATGGCGCCGAGCCTGGCCAGGGCTTGCAGCTCTTTGTTGAGCGTCGGCCGGCTGATGCCCAGCATCATGGCCAGGTTCTCCTGCGAAGTGCTGACGCTGTCGCGGCCGCTGGCCGATTGCGTGATGTCACCGTGCGCCAGCAGCGCCAGCCGCCGGCCGACGCGCTCGCGCGTGCTTTGCAGCGCCGAGTCTCCCATGAGCCCATAGGCCAGCCGCAAGCGTATCGCCAGCATGGTGGCAATGGCCTGCGCAAACGTGCTGCGCTGCATCAGGGCATTGAATTTCTCGACGCTGACGGCCAGCAACGCCGAGTCGCTGAGCGCGATGGCGCTGTGCGCCCGTGGCAAGCGATCCAGCACGGACACCTCGCCAAACCAGTTGCCGGGTTCGATCAGGGTCAGGATCGCCTCGCTGCCATCGGGATGCAGGATGGATAGCTTGAGCAGGCCGCTGGCGAGCCCGAAAAACGCCGCCCCTGCCGACGACCCATTGAACATGTCGCCCTGGCGGAAGAGAGCAGCACCCTGTGCCAGCCTGATGGGAGTGGCAGCGGCCAGCAGCGCATCCGCTTCCGTCCTGGGCAAGCTGCGGAACCAGGGATTGTCGGCAAAGACTTGCATGATGGCAGCGCTTCGGTCTCGGTATTAGCCCTGGATTGATAAGGATTGAACATTCTATGCCTGGATGCGCCAGCACTATGGCGTCTATAGCGTCTATGTCTATAGCGTCTATACCTCACAGGAGCAAACCGCCATGACCCCCCACGCAACTCCCGCCATCCAGAACCAGGTCAGCGCCGAGGAGTGGCAAATGCGCGTTGACCTGGCCGCCTGCTACCGGCTGGTGGCGCATTTCGGCTGGAGCGATCTGGTCTTCACGCATATCAGCGCCCGCGTTCCCGGCCCCGGGCACCATTTCCTGATCAACCCCTATGGGCTGATGTTCGATGAAATCACCGCGTCCAGCCTGATCAAGGTCGATCAGGACTGCAACAAACTAAGCGACAGCGCGCATCCGGTCAATCCGGCTGGCTTCATCATCCACAGCTGCATTCACGCGGGGCGTCACGACGTGGGCTGCGTGCTGCACACCCACACGCGTGCCGGCGTGGCGGTGAGCGCACAGAAGGACGGGGTGCTGCCCATCAGCCAGCAATCGACCTTTGTGCTGTCCTCGCTGGCTTACCATGACTACGAAGGCGTAGCCGTTCGCGCGGACGAAAAGCCGCGCTTGCAGGCCGACCTGGGCGATGCCACCTTCCTGATGCTGCGCAACCACGGCCTGCTTACCGTGGGCAAGTCCGTGGCCGATGCGTTCCTGGCCATGTATGCGTTCGAGACCACCTGCCAGATCCAGCTGTCGGCGCAGTCGGGCGGCGCGGCGCTGCTTCGCGTGGATCCGGGTATCGTCGAGGGCGTCGGGCAGGCGATGAAGGCGCAGGGCCTGGATGGCGCATTCGTCTGGCCCGCCTTGCTGCGCAAGCTCGATCGCATCGACCCCGGCTACAAGCTGTAGCCAGGGAACAGGCCGGCGAACTGGCCCGAGTGGTCGATGTCGATGCTGGACCGGAGCCGGAAGCGTCGGCAGTCCAGGATCGCCCTATCGACCACATGGGCCACTCCCCCACCAGTAACCGATCCCTTGGCGACTGGCCTTGCTTTTGCTGTCCCTCCAGCCTACTCTTCATGTACATGATGTACAGAATCTGGAGATGGCGAAATGTTCTACAAAACGCACTCGGAAGAATTGGGCGGAAAAGAGGTCCTTGAGGTCGGAGGCCTCACTTTCGGTGTGACTCGCATAGGGATAGCCGATGCCCGTGAAGGCATTCCCAAGCTGATGAACCAGGTTGCCCAAGGCGAGGTGTTTGTCATCCAGAACGCCAAGAATCCCGCCGCGCCCGCGGCTTTGCTACTGTCGGCGGCAGAACTGGCGACGGCCATGTTGACCCCAAAGCCACGGCGCACGCTGTTCGAGCTAATCGAATCGCTTCCGCTGCGCATTCCCGGAGAGGCAATTCCGCAAGCCGATATGCCGGACGACTTTGCTCCGGATTTGACTTTGCCGACTAAAGTACACGGTGCGGCATGAGCGCAGGTTTCCTGCTGCCGGCTCAAACGCTACTGTCTCTCTGCTCTGCCGACGCCAATCCCGCTCTTGCCTGGGCGAAGACGGTGAGTACGGCCGATCTGCGCGTCGCCGTCACCTCAAGCGCCCAGGCCCTGGCGCGCGCTGAGCAGATGAGTGACGCGCAGCATCGGACCCGCCTCAGGGCGGCGCTCACTGCGCTCGTGAACAACATTGTGAACGACGCCGGGCCGCAATTGGACTTCGGCGAGTCGGCGGCGCAAGTCTGGCAGGCGCTGATTCACGACACTGGCCTGGTTAGCGTGTCGCAGGTAGAACGCCAGGTCTATGCGATCGCGATGGATCAGAACCTGGCGATCGTGGAAGCCCGGCGTCCGGACCATCAGCATCTGCAGAGCCTCGGTCTCCAGGTTGTCCCCCTATAAGCGACCATGCCCGACCAGCCAGACGCGCTTGTAGCGCCACGCACCGCGGAGTCGATCACCCGGGCGCCCTTGCGGATCCTGTCTCTCACCGGCGGCGGTTACCGTGGGCTTTTCACCGCCAACGTGCTTGCGGAACTGGAGCGCTTGATCAAGCCGGTGCCGGCAATGAACCAGTCGTTCGAGGTGTTCGCCGGCACGTCCATCGGAGGCCTGATCGCATGCGCGCTGGCCGTCGGGCGCAGCGCCACTGAAATCGCCGAGACCATCTGCCGACATGGGCCAAGCGTGTTCCCGCACAAGCGAGCGGCCTTTGCACGTCGCATGACTTTCGGCCCGATCTACGACAGCGCGGCGCTTCGGCGCGCGATTGACGACTGCCTGGGGACGGACGCCGACACCCCCATCTCCGAAGTCAAGGTGGGCCTGGCGGTATGCGCGGTCAACTGGGTCACCGGCAAACCGGAAGTGTTCCGAAGCGGTGCCCTGGGCGCCGTACTTGCCTCGCACATCGCCTTGCGCGACGTCTGCCTCGCGACTTCCGCGGCACCGACATACTTCAAGGAGCATCGGCTTAACGGTGCGCCAATGCTCGACGGCGGCCTGGTAGCGAACAACCCTGATGCCCTCGTTCTCTTCGAGGTCCTGCGCAGGTGGCCGGACAGGCTGGAAGCCATCGAAATGCTGAGCATTGGTACCGCCGGCGTAGACAGTGGCGGCATGGCGGGGGATGTGCCGCACGCAGGCGCAAAATGGGCTCGCAGATCCGTTCCGCTGATGATCTCCGCCCAGGAACGCCTTGCGTCGGACCAGGTAGCGCAACTCTTGCGCCAGCGCTATCTCCGAATCAATCACACACCAGCGCAGGGCCAGCCGTCGCTGTCCGAGCTGGACGTTGTCGATACGTCAATGACTGCAACACTTCAGGCGCTAGGCCGTGGCGTCGCTGGGGAGGCCTTTGCCAGGCACAAGGGGTGGCTGGAGCGGATCTTGAAGTCGGGGCTGCGGCCCTAAATCCAACGACTATTCGAATCCCTGCGCGTATGCGCTCGTCAGCGCTTGGCTGAGGTTGGCTTCGCGGAGCAGACGGCTCACGCGAGATAGTTAAGTGAGGGTATCGGGGCGGGAAAGCTCGAAGCGCCTGCCTAGGTCGTCGATCGGCACCCGAGACTCATCGCCTTCCCCGCCGAGTATGCGGCCGAATCCGATCCAGGCCGAAGCCATCGTGCGAGCCAGATCGTTTGCACGCATCACAAGCCAAGGAGGAGCTTCGTTGCTGAGGGACCGGTGAATGTCTTGCGAAAGCGCCTGTTCCAACCTGCGGCGCCAAACGACATCCTCCTGGCCCGCCTCGGCGTCCCCCTCAGCCTCGGACCCGCCGCGTTGCGCGTCGTCGTCTGTGCTTTACGGCCGAGCCCCCGAACGGGCGTTTTGGCCGGAAGCGGCCTCTCGCGCGGCAGCGAGCGATTGGCTATAGGTTTTCGATAGTAACCCCCGCACTAGACTTATATTTAGCTTATAATTTTTTTACATGAACACGGTCATCTGGAAACAGAAAGCGACGAAGCAGCTGCGGAAGCTCGACAGACGGTTCCAAAGCGACATCTACGATGCGGTACAAACGTTGAAGGAGATGCCCAATTGCTCGAATGTGAAAGCGCTGACGAGCCACCAATATGACTACCGCCTCCGAGTTGGCAACTACAGGGTATTTTTCGATTGGGATGGCGAAGTCAGGATTGTGGACATTGAGGAAGTGAAGAAGCGCGACGAGCGCACTTACTAACCCGACAAGATGCCAGGCCGGCTTTGGAAACCGGCCCGGTTGCCCTACACCGAAACGAGGTAACGCAATGAACGCACCGCTCAATATCCAAACCATCAACGGGCCGGACGGCAAGCCGGCCTTCGTGGTGATCCCCTACGCGGACTACGTGGCGCAGCGCACGGCCGACGAGGATTCGATTCCCGACCCCGTGGTGCGCCGCATGGTCAAGGAAGGCATGTCGCCCGTGCGCGCCTGGCGCGAGCACCTGGGCTTGACCCAAGCCGAGATCGCCGAGCGCCTTGGCATCACCCAGCCGGCCTATGCCGAGCAGGAGAAGAGCGACCGCCTGCGCAAAACGACCCGCGAGAAGATCGCCCGCGCGCTGGGCATCAGCGCGGCGCAGCTCGACGTCTAAAGATGGCGCCCCTACGGGGGGCTACGCTGCAGCCTCTTCCAGCTTGTAGGCATCGAACCGCACTACCGCGATGCCCAGCCAGTCATTGACCCCCAACAGCCAATCCTGCGGTTTCAGCTCATTGCGCGCGAACACCGCCGCCGCCTTCGCCGCATCGCCGAAGCCGCCGGTGTTGTGGGGGAGCGCCTGGCGCAGGGCGTCCACATCCTTCTGCTTCTGCGCCGCGTCGGTCATGTGCAGGATGACGGCGGTATGGCTGCCGTTCTTGTAGTAGCGCATACGGAACTGCGTGGCCGACTCGTTGAGCTACGTGCCATGTGGCGTTGAGCGCCGATAGCCGATCACCTGGCGCATTGGGTGGCGCCGCTGGCAGACGCACCTGCGCGGAAGCTAGCTGCACTTTAGCTACAGTCGGCATGCAAGGTAGTGGGGGAAGTCGTGCCGCAATCCCTTGACAGGATTGGTGCGTGGTGCCCGGCTGGGATCAAAAAAATCGGCGAAACGCCAGTCGAATAAGGCCGTCAAGGACCAGCAGTTTCCTTACAGGTACGACTTGGGGTGCAACGACAAGATTGCTTCTTTTTTGTAATGGAATTTTACGGCGACGTAATGTCGTCGCCCGTCGCCCGTCGCCCGTCGCCCGTCGCCCGTCGCCCGTCGCCCGTCGCCAGATGCTAGTAAGCCCACTTGACTCGATCCTCCAGTCGAGCTTGCTCAGCCTGCATTTTTCAGTTTTCTCGAAACCACACCTCTTCCCGCGATCGTCATCCGGTCGGCGGTATATCCCATTGACATATCCACATGTGCCACTATAGTTGGATATACGTTCAACATATCCCAAGGAGCCCATCGTGGAACAAGGTGCCATCTTCAAAAGCAACCGCAGCCAGGCGGTACGCCTGCCAAAATCCGTGGCGCTTCCTGACGATGTGAAACGGGTCGACGTGGTGGCCATTGGTCGCATTCGTATCCTGACCCCTGCCGGCGAGTCCTGGGATAGCTGGTTTGATGGCGAGGGCGTAAGCCCCGACTTCATGTCCACCCGCAATCAGCCTGCCGATCAGGAACGTGAGGGGTTTTGATGCTCAAGTACATGCTCGATACGAACATCTGCATCTTTACCATCAAAAACAAACCCCACGAAGTTCACGAGGCATTCAACCGCTACCACGGCCAACTCTGCATCAGCGCGGTGACCTTGATGGAGTTGATCTATGGGGCGGAGAAGTCCGCTTCGCCGGAGAAAAATCTAGGCGTGGTCGAGGGCTTCGCGGCTCGCCTGGACGTCCTGGATTACAACCACGAGGCGGCCGCTCATAGCGGCCAACTCAGGGCCGAGCTAGCAAAGACGGGGAAGCCAATCGGCCCCTACGATCAGATGGTTGCCGGTCACGCACGATCTCGGGGCCTGATTCTGGTGACACATGATCTTCGCGAGTTTGACCGGATAGCCGGTCTACGCGTTGAAGACTGGGTACAGCCTGGTCGGTAACCCCGATCCCACACGTGATCTTGCCCCCACGAGCCGAATCCCTTGCGAGTATGCAAACTCAAGCAAGGAGCGGCACCGCGGGGTGAGGCGCAGTTAAGGCGACTCGGACGAATACGCAGGTACAACCCATCGCAATCCGCCAGAAAGTATTCCTTCGCACGGTGCTCCGCATTCTTGATCTGCAAGTCGGTAAGCTGTCCCATGATGTTGTACCCAAAAAGGCAAAATCGAGGAACAACCATTTTGGGTACAACATGTGGGACATGCGGACATGCAAACGCCGGATTTTGCGGGAATTCTCTGGCTTTCCCCGGACGTGAAATTCCCGCAACGCCTTGTCTGGCGGAGGTTTTCAGGATTTCAGGGGATTTCTGCGGAAAACTGGATGGTGCGCCCGGCTGGGATCGAACCAGCAACCCCTGCCTTCGGAGGGCAGTACTCTATCCATTGAGCTACGGGCGCACAGGGTATGACAAGGTACTTCGCTGGCAGCGCGCGAGTGCCGCTGCCGGAAAGGCGCATAGCATACCGTGTTTGGGGACGGACGTCCATGTTCGCCTTCGCCAGGGTGGCGCGGCGACGTCTCGTCCAAGCCGCTTTTGCCTCATGCCATGGGCCTTTGAGGCTATAATCGCGAGTTATTTGTGTAAAAACGGGGCTGCGCAATGTCCACAAAAGTCCACAAAAGGTCAGTGGATTCAGGCGGCGCACCCTGCGGCTGGCTCCGTTGGGGACAGTTGACACCGGATAACGGTCCGATGCACGCAATTGGCCGGGGGGAATTGGCCACCGGGCAAGCGGCCACATAAGCAGCCGATCACGAGCGGCCACAGGTTTCCTGCAAATTGAGAGTTGAGTATGAGCGACGTCCACAACGCAAACGACGAACACGAGTCTCCCATCAAGACCCCCAAGCAGCTGATCGCTGTGGTGATTGCCGCCTTCCTGGTGCCAATCATCGTGATCATCCTGCTGGTCAATTTTGTCGGACATGGCGCCAAGGAAGGCGCGGGCTCCACCGCTACCGTGGAATCCGTCAATGACCGCATCAAGCCGGTCGCCTCGCTCGAACTGAAGGATCCGAACGCGCCGCGCGTCTACAAGACCGGCGAACAGGTCTACAAGGAAGTCTGCGCAGCCTGCCACGCCACCGGTGCCGCTGGCGCGCCCAAGTACAGCAACGCGGGCGACTGGGCTCCGCGTATCGGCCAGGGCTTCACCGGCCTGCTGAACTCCGTGCTGCATGGCAAGGGCGCCATGCAAGCCCGCGCCGGCACCACCGCCGACGACTACTCCGACTACGAACTCGGCCGTGCCGTGGTCTATATGGCCGACGCCGGTGGTGCCAAGTTCCCCGAGCCCGCCGCTCCCGCAGCCGCCGCTCCGGCTACCGCTGCTGCCTCGGATGCCGGCGCTGCTCCTGCCGCCGCCACTGCCCCGGCTGCTCCTGCGGCCCCTGCGCCCGCCGCAGCCGCGCCGGCTGCCGTTGTCGCAGCCGCTGCGCCGGCTTCGGCCGAAGTGGGCAAGAAGGTCTACGAACAAGTCTGCGCCGCCTGCCACGCAGCGGGTGTTGCCGGTGCGCCGAAGTTTGGCGACAAGGCCGCCTGGGCGCCCCGCCTGAAGGAAGGCATGGACGCCGTGCACGCCTTCGCCCTGAAGGGCAAGGGCGTGATGCCGCCGAAGGGTGGTTACGCCGGCCCGGACGCCGACGTGATGGCCGCGGTGGACTACATGGCCAACGCTTCGAAGTAACCGGTTTCCGGAAGCAGACAAGAAAGCCCGCGGCATGCCGCGGGCTTTCTTGTTTGTGCGGTGCCGGGCTTGCGTGCTCAGACCACCCGTGAGTAGCGCAGCGGCGCAGGCGTACCTGCCTCTGCGCTCCGGTCGCCCGCCGGCGCCACGTGCGCAGTGCGTCGTGCGTCCTCGCGCAGGAAGCCGTCGAAGACCATGGCCAGCCGGCGCACCAGCAAGCGGCCCAGCGGCGTCACTTCAATGCGGCCGGGTTCGCAGCGCACCAGGCCTTCCCCGGCGAGCCGTGCCAGGTCTGCCATCTCGCCTGCGAAGCAGGCTGCAAAATCGATGCGATGGCGGGCTTCCAACGCCGCAATATCGAGCACCCCGTTGCACATCAGGGCGCCGATGACCTCGCGCCGCAGGTGATCTTCATCGCGCATGGCAAAGCCGCGCATCACCGGCAGCACGCCGCCGTCGAGCGCGCGGTAGTAGTCGTCCAGCGTGCGGGCATTCTGGACATAGCGGCCCGCCACCGCGCCGATCGACGATACGCCGAAGCCAAGCTGGTCGTAGCCGGCGTGGGTGGAATAGCCCTGGAAGTTGCGTTGCAGCCGGCCCTCGCGCTGGGCCACGGCGAGTGCGTCGTCCGGCAACGCGAAATGGTCCATGCCGATGTAGACATAGCCGGCGGCGGTGAGCTGCTCGATGGTGCCGACCAGGATATCGAGCTTTTCGGCCGGCGCAGGCAGCGCGCGTTCGTCGATGCGCCGCTGCGGCTTGAACACATGCGGCAGGTGCGCATAGCTGTACACAGAGAGCCGGTCCGGGCGCATCGCCAGCACCTGCTCCACGGTGGCGGCAAAGCGCGCCGTGGTCTGGTGGGGCAGGCCGTAGATCAGGTCCATGCTKACCGAGCGGAAGCCCAGCCGGCGAGCGGCGTGGACCACTGCCTGCGTTTCCGTCTGCGATTGCACGCGGTGTATCGCTTGCTGCACCTCGGCGTCGAAATCCTGCACGCCCAGGCTGATGCGGTTGAAGCCGAGTTCGGCCAGCAGCGCCATCTGCGCGCCGCCGATCCGGCGTGGGTCGATCTCGATGGCATGCTCGCCGTCGGGCAGCAGGTCGAAATGTTGGTGCACGGTATCCATCAAGCGGCGCATTTCCGCCGGATCGAGGAAGGTCGGCGTGCCGCCGCCCCAGTGCGACTGCACCACTTCGCGCCGTGTGCCGAGTTGCTGCGCCACCAGCGCCATCTCGCGCGCGAGGTAATCCACATAGCGGGCGCTGCGGCGGTGGTCCTTGGTGATGATCTTGTTGCAGCCGCAGTAATAGCAGATGTTCTCGCAGAACGGCACGTGCACATAGAGCGACAACGGGGACTGCCGGCCGGCATCCGTGCCCGGGCTGGCGGCGCAGTCGGCCAGCGCCTGCCGATAGTCCTGCTGGCCAAAGCCGCCGTGGAAGCGGTCCGCCGTCGGGTACGAGGTGTAGCGCGGGCCGTTGATATCCATGCGGCCGGCCAGTTCGCGGAAGTCCGACAAGGCGTGCCGGTCCGGTGTGGCGGCGCGGCCCGCCTGCTTGCTCTTGCAGGCCGAGCCGCAATGGCCTGAGCAGGCGCGCGGCTGGCTGGCAATGGAAATTGGGACAGGGGCGGATGCGGTGGGGCGGTCAAGCTCAGCCATGGGGCGGCCTTCGTGGTGGATTCGATGGCTCATCGTAGTGGTCGCCGTCCGCGCACGCGTTGACCAAGGTCAAGCCGTGGCCCATGACATCGGACGCCATGGCCTGCACCGGCGCGCCGCTTGTCACGCCGGCGTCACGTGGATCGGGTAGGCTGCCCCGCGCTCGCCGGCATTCCGTCCCCCGGCTCAACATGTCGCCACGGCCTTCCATGCACATTCCTCCACTGATTGCGCAGGCGCCACGGCTGCCGCGCCGCCGCCTGCTGGCTGCGCTCGGCAGCACCCTGTTGGCGCCCTCAGCCCTGCTTGCGCAGTCGCCGCCGCGGCGCCCCCTGGTGATCGGCCACCTGGTGGATCGCGGCGGGCCGCAGGCCGACCTCGCGCGCGACTACCTGGCTGGCGCCAAAGTCATGTTCGACGCTGCCAACGCGGGCGCGCGCGAGCCGCGCGTGATGCATGTGGTGCGCGAGGTCGATACGGATCCGCGCGCGGCCACCGCGCAGGCACTGGCACTGGTCGCGGGCGAACGCGCCGAACTCCTGTTCGGTCCCAGCGACGCCTTGCTGCCCGTGCTGGCCGCCTCGCCCGAACTGGCACGGCGCGGCGTGCAGATCGTGGCGCCCCTGTCGGGGCTGTCGCTCACCGCCGATCATGTCTGGTACACGCGAGCCGATTACCGCGCCGAACTGGATGCGGCGATTCGCCAGTTGCGCAGCTACGGGATCAAGCAGATGGTGTTGGCGGTGGCGCCGGATTTTGCCGCCGGCAGCCTGGCTGGCGGCACGCCGTGGCGGCGCCAGCTCGAACAGGAGCCGGGCCTGCAGGCGCTTACGCTGGATGACGGCAAGGGAGATGGCGTGGGCACAGGCGCGGTGGTGCAGCGTATTGCCGCCGCGCGCCCGTCGGCGGTGATCGTGGCGGGCGACACACTGGCCTATGGCAGCCTCGGCCGGGCGCTGGCCGCGCGGGGTTGGTACGGCTTCCTGGTGGGCTTGTCCGCGGTCAATTCACTGGCCGCGCGCGAGATCCTGGGCACGGGCTATAACGGCGGCATCGTGCTGACGCAGATCGCGCCGGGGCCGCAGGACCTGACCCTGCGCGTGGTCAAGGAACACGTGGGCCGGATGAAGCAGTTCCTGGACGAGCCCGCCTCGTCCGCCACGCTGGCCGGCTACGTCGGCGCTGCCTGGCTGGTGCGCTCGGCATTGTCAGGGCCGCGCCCGGACACACCGGCCGACCTGCGGCGCGCCCTGCAGGCCCGCGTCGACGTAGGCGATTTCGTGCTGGATTTCACCCGGGGCACGCGCGGCTCGCAATATGTGCAGCTGGCGGCCATGGGCGGCGGCACGGCGCGCTGACCGTAGCCCCGGCCACTCAGGCCCGCGGCAGTATGATCCGTACCTGCAGGCCGCCCCCCGGCCGGTTGGCCAGGCTCAGCTCGCCGCCGTGGCGCGAGACGATATCCGCGGCGATCGACAGGCCCATGCCGACCCCGCCGGTGGCGCGGTTGCGCGAGGATTCGAGCCGGTAGAAGGGCTCCAGCACGCGCGCCATCTCGTCCTGCGGGATGCCGGGGCCGTTGTCGCAAACGTCGATGACCACCCGCTCGGGGCTGTCGGCCAGCTCGATGCGCGCGCTGCCGCCGTAGCGATGGGCGTTTTCCGCCAGGTTGACCACGGCCCGGCGCAGTTCCGCCGGATAGGCCAGTAACGGCTCGGCCCTGCCGGACAGGCTGACGTCCTGGCCAATCTCCGTGGCGTCGTCCACCACTGCCTGCAACAGCGCATGCACATCCACCCGCTGGCGCGGCGCCGCGGCGCCGTCGCGCTCGCGCAGGTAATACAGCGTGGCATCGATCAGCCCGTTCATCTCGGCCAGGTCCTGGCGCAGGCGGTAGCGCACCTGGTTGTCGCTCACCCCTTCAATGCGCAGGCTCATGCGCGTGAGCGGCGTGCGCAGGTCGTGGGACACCGCGGCCAGGAAACGCGATTGCTGCGCCAGCTGGGTGCGGATGCGCTGCTGCATATGGTTGAAGGCCGTGGCTGCGTCGCGTGCCTCGGCCGGGCCGCTGTCCTCGTCCAGAGGCGGCGCGTGCACGTCCTGGGCCAGCCGGCCGGCGCTGCTGGCCAGACGCTGGACGGGCCTGGCCAGCAGGCGCGCGCCCACCCAGGATGCGGCCACGATGGCGGCAAGCTGGAACAGCAGTCCCAGGCGCGGCGGGCCGAAGCCACGGCCGCCGCGGGTCCGGTGTGGCGCAGGCGGCGGGCTGCCTGCGTTGCTTCCGGCACCGGCCTCGGCGTCAGGCGGGGGGCCTCCCCGCTGGACTTGCTGGGCCGGCGGTGGCGGCGGCGCCTCGTTGCCGGCGAAAAAGGCGAATCCGGTGTGCCCCGGACGGGGAAAAATGCTCTCGATCACCGTGACGCCAAGCAGGTGTACGGCCAGCATGATCGCCGCCATCACCAGGAACAGGCGGATGAACATCGAGTCATGGCGGGCCAGCCAGCCCGCGCGCTCAGCTTTCGACGGCGCCGGTGAAGACATAGCCCTCGCCTCGGACGGTGCGGATCAGTGCCGGGTCGCGCGGGTCGTCGCGCAGCTTCTGGCGCAGGCGCGAGACCAGCAGGTCGATGCTGCGGTCGAAGAGGTCGAGATCCCGGCCGCGCGCCTGGTTGATCAGCAGTTCGCGGTCGAGCACGCGGTTCGGGTGTTCGATAAAGGCCAGCAGCAGGCGAAATTCGGCGTTGGACAAGGGCACCACCGTATCGTCGCCGTCCATCAGTTGCCGCAGCGTGGTATTGAGCCGCCAGTTGCCAAAGCGCAGTTCATGGCCACCCACCGGCGGGGGGCGCTTCACGCCAGCGCCGCCCCGGCTGCGCCGCAGCACGGTGTGGATCCGCGCCACCAGTTCGCGCATCTCGAAGGGCTTGGTGACGTAGTCGTCGGCGCCCACTTCCAGCCCGACCACGCGATCGGCCAGCTCGGTGCGCGCGGTGAGCATGATCACCGGCAGGTCGCCCCGCTCGCGGATTTCGCGGCATAGCGCCAGGCCGTTTTCGCCGGGCAGGGAGAGATCCAGCACCACCAGGTCGTAGTCGCGCGCGGCCAGCGCGGCGCGCATGGCGGCACCGCCCTCCGCGCCGTCGGCTTCGATGCCGAAGGTGGCGAGGTATTCGGCCAGCATGGAGCGGATCTGCGGATCGTCGTCGACAATCAGCAAGTGCAAGGGCGTGACGGGAGCAAGGTCCATCGGGCTTGGTAGCAGGCTATCAGGCTATTGCGGCACTTTGCAGCGTGGTTCGCGGCAGGTTTGCGGCGATTCGAGGGTGAAGCGGGGGTGGCCGGGGGGCGGCCGCCGCCAGGGATTCACTCTACCAGCCTCGCGCGGCGGCCTGATAGGCGGGTTGTGGCCGCTTCGTATCGGGTCTGATACAAAGACAAAGCGGCCCGGCCGGCTGATCTTGTCCCGCTTGCAGCGGCAATGCATCCACTTTGCATAGCCGGGCTTTGTATGTCCGGCACCGGCTACCCTGCGGTCTTGCCAGGCGTGCCGGGCGTGCCCAGCAGCGCCTTGAGTCCGGCCAGGCGGTCCTTCGGGCTCATGGCCGGGGTCTCGTCCTTGATCCCGGGCGCCTCCTCGAGCTTCATCTCGCCGATAAACCGCGAGGGCTGGCAGGAGTAGGTGTCGCGCGCGCGCTTGCGCTTCTTGCACCAGCTGATGTGCAGGCTGCGCTGGGCACGGGTGATGCCCACATACATCAGGCGGCGCTCTTCCTCGATCTTCTCGTCGCTCATGTCCTCGTCTTCGCGGCAGTGCGGCAGGATGCCCTCTTCCACGCCGACCAGGAACACGTGCGGATACTCCAGGCCCTTGGAGGCATGCAGCGTCGACAGGCGCACCGCGTCGGGATCTTCCTCGCGGCCTTCGAGCATGCTCATCAGGGCCACCGTCTGGGTCAGCTCCAGCAGGTTCTTGCCTTCGTCGCCAAAGCCGTCGGCGGTGTCGAAGCCGGTGGCCTCGCCTTCGCCGGTGGCCTCGGGCTTGGTGCCCTTGCGCTTGAGCCAGTCGAGGAATTCCAGCGTGTTGGTCCAGCGGGACTGCGCCTGGCGTTCGTCGAAGGTGTCATACAGGTAGGCTTCGTAGTGGATGCCTTCCATCATGTCGTCGAGCACTTCGGTGGCGGGATCGGTGGCCGCGCGCCCGGCCAGGCGCACCATCGCCTCGCAGAACACCCGCAGCGGCTCCAGCTGGCGCGGCTGCAGCTTGCCTTCGATGCCGCCCATCATGGCCGCCTCGAACAGCGACACCCTGGCCTGCCCGGCGAAGGTACCCAGCACTTCCAGCGTGGTGTTGCCCACGCCGCGCTTGGGCGTGGTGATGGCGCGGATAAAGGCGGGATCGTCGTCCGGGTTGGCGATCAGGCGCAGGTAGGCGCAGATATCCTTGATCTCGGCCTTGTCGAAGAAGCTCTGGCCGCCCGACAGCAC
Organism: Cupriavidus sp. 01T418; assembly: GCF_056398885.1. Classification (NCBI taxonomy): domain Bacteria; kingdom Pseudomonadati; phylum Pseudomonadota; class Betaproteobacteria; order Burkholderiales; family Burkholderiaceae; genus Cupriavidus; species Cupriavidus sp. 01T418. The sequence goes on along the minus strand of NZ_JBFTQG010000020.1, from coordinate 76,193 downwards.
ATAGGGAATGCGCTCGCGGCGCAGGATCTGCTCGAACAGGCGCGCCTGGTGGTTGCCGCGATAGAGAATGGCGTAGTCGCGGAACTGCGCGCGCCGCTCGAACTTGTGGGCCGAAAGCCGGAACACCACGGACTCCGCTTCGTGCTCCTCATCGTTCATCGGGTTGATGGCGATGGGGTCGCCCATGCCGTGCTCGCTCCACAGCTTCTTGTCGAACAGCTTGGGATTGTTGGAGATGACCGCGTTGGCCGCCTCCAGGATGCGCACGGTGGAGCGGTAGTTCTGCTCCAGCTTGACCACTTTCAGGTCGGGGAAATCGGCCTGCAGCAGCCGCAGGTTGTCCAGCGTGGCGCCGCGCCAGCCATAGATGGCCTGGTCGTCGTCGCCCACCGCGGTAAAGGCCGGCGCCCGCAGGTGCGATCCGCCGGCCAGCTGCTTGAGCAACTGGTACTGGCAGGCGTTGGTGTCCTGGTACTCGTCCACCAGGAAGTAGCGCAGCCGGTTCTGCCAGCGCATGCGCACTTCCTCGTTGCGCTCGAACAGCTCGGCGGGCAGGCGGATCAGGTCGTCGAAATCCACCGCCTGGTAGGCGTGCAGCGTGGCCACGTAGTTGCGGTAGATCAGCGCCGCCTGGTGATCGTCGGGATTGTCGGCCCGGGCAATGGCCGTCTCGGGATCGACCATGCCGTTCTTCCACAGCGAGATGGTGCTCTGCACGCTGCGGATCAGCTTCTTGTCGGTGGTGGAAAGCTGCTCCTGCACCATGCCGAAGCAATCGTCCGAATCCATGATGGAGAAGCGCGGCTTCAGGCCCACATGCTCGGCCTCGGCGCGCAGGATCTGCACGCCCAGCGAGTGGAAGGTACTCACCGTGATCTGCTTGATGGGGATGCGCTTGCCCTCGCGCGTGGTCTTGCCCTCCATCAGCTTGGCGATCCGCTCCTGCATCTCCTTGGCGGCCTTGTTGGTGAAGGTCACCGCGGCGATGTGCTTGGGCTGGAAGCCCTTGTCCTCGATCAGGTGCGCGATCTTCTGCGTGATCACCCGGGTCTTGCCCGAGCCGGCGCCGGCCAGTACCAGGCAGGGGCCGTCGAGGTAGCGAACGGCTTCGGATTGGGCTGGATTGAGTCCGTGGGTCATGCGAGGCGGGAAATGGCGGATGCGCAACGCGGCTGGCGCGATTGCTGGGCGGAGGCTGGATGTTAACACGCGACCATGGCCCCCTCAGGCATGAAGTCGGCATCGCAGGACTGGTAACACTTCGTAAGCCCGGGAGCCGCGGACCTTCTGGCCCCTCTAATTTATATGTCCGGCATGAGCGTGCGCCGTGCCGGATGCACTTCACGATAGCTGGAGAAAATCATGAACACCCTGCATTCCTTGAGCAAGGCGGTCTTGATCGGTGTCGCGGTGGCAAGCATGGCGGGCTGCGCCGATATGTCGCCAAAGCAGCGTAACACCGCGATCGGTGCCGGCGTCGGTGCGGTAGGCGGCGCAGTGCTGACCGGTGGTGACGCGCTAGGCACCCTGGGTGGTGCCGCGGTAGGCGGTGTCATCGGTAACGTAACGACCGACAACCATCGCAGGTAGTGCGCTGCAACAAGGCGGTGGCCCCTGGCGGATGCGTTGACAAAGCCGGGGCGCTCCCGTAAATTGCCCGCATCCGACCGGGAGAGCGCGCGAAGCTTGCGCCGCCGAAGGGGTATCACCCGAAAACTCTCAGGCACCATGGACTGGTCGGATCGGCATGCAACATGCACACGATGCACGCCGTACTCTGGAGAGCGGCACCCGCCATGGACTGGTGAGCGTGCCCACCGAAGGGGCGCGCAAGGCCTGGGTTCCGGTTGAAACGGGGCCGCCTTGTAATCTCTCAGGTATCGAGGACAGAGGGGTCATCCGCCGCAGCGGATCTGGCAGCGCCATGGCGCGCCGAATCCTGCGGCGGATGGCCCTTTTTTCGTTTTCGAACCGAGATTTGCCTTCCTCCGAGGATTCCATGACGCTCCAGGCCACGCCCCTCAACGCTATCCACCGCGCCCTCGGCGCCCGCATGGTCGATTTCGGCGGTTGGGACATGCCGGTCAACTACGGCTCCCAGATCGAGGAACACAAGGCGGTGCGTGGCGATGCCGGCATGTTCGACGTCTCCCACATGTGCGTGGTGGACCTTGCAGGCGCCAATGTGCGTCCCTTCCTGCGCGGCCTGCTGGCCAACAATGTCGACAAGCTGCAAACGCCGGGCAAGGCGCTCTATTCCTGCATGCTCGACGAAAAAGGCGGCGTCATCGACGACCTGATCGTCTATTTCTTCGCCGAAGACCAGTTCCGCCTGGTAGTGAACGCCGGCACCGCCAACAGCGACATCGCGTGGATCAGCGCGCGCAACGCGGCCACCAATAGCGGCGTAAAAATCACCCCGCGCCGTGGCGATAACGCCCCCGACGGCGTGGAGCCGCTGGCCATCGTCGCCGTCCAGGGCCCCAACGCCCGCACCAAGGTCTGGAGCGCCTTTCCTTCGACACAGCCCAGCGAAGCCCTGAAGCCGTTCAACGCCGTGGTCGTGCAGGACCCCGCGCTTGGCGAAGTCATGGTGGCACGCACCGGCTATACCGGCGAAGACGGTTTCGAACTGGTGGTGCCCGCCGCGAACGTGGCCGGCCTGTGGGAAAAGCTGGTTGCCACCGGCGTGGTGCCGGCCGGCCTGGGCGCGCGCGACACGCTGCGCCTGGAAGCCGGCATGAACCTGTACGGCCAGGACATGGATATCCACACCTCGCCGCTCAACGCCGGCCTGTCCTGGACCGTGGACCTGCAAAGCGAGCGCGACTTCACCGGCAAGACGGCACTGGCCGCCGCCGGACAGACCCAGCAGTTCGTCGGCCTGATCCTGCGTGACAAGGGCGGGGTGCTGCGCGCCCACCAGAAGGTGATCACCCCCGCCGGCGACGGCGAGATCACCAGCGGCACCTTCAGCCCCTCGCTGTCCCAATCCATCGCTTTTGCCCGCCTGCCGCGCGACGTGGCCATCGGCGCCGAGGTGCAGGTCGAGATCCGCGACCGCAAACTCGCCGCGACTGTGGTTAAACTGCCGTTTGTGCGCAACGGCAAGGCACTCGTGAGCTGAACGCTCGCACTGGTCACAGCGCGCCTGCCGGCGGTTACCCCATCCCCGCCCGGCTGGCGCAGAGTAAAAAATTGAATCTGGAGAATCCCATGAATTTCCCCGCTGACCTGAAATACACCGAGTCCCATGAGTGGGTGCGCGTCGAAGCCGACGGCACGCTGACCATCGGCATCACCGACCACGCGCAGGACGCGCTGGGCGACATCGTCTTCCTGGAGCTGCCGGAAGTGGGCAAGTCGGTCGGCGCCGGCGACGCGCTCGCCGTGGTGGAATCGGTCAAGGCCGCTTCCGACATCTACGCCCCGGTGGCTGGCGAGGTGATCGCCGTCAACGATGCCGCCGCCGCCGCGCCGGAAAGCGTCAATGCCGACGCCTTCGACGCCTGGCTGTTCAAGCTCAAGCCGGCCAACAGCGACGACGTGAACGGCCTGATGTCGGCCGACGCCTACAAGGCCAACGTCGGCGCCTGACGCCAGATCGTCATTCCCGCGCCAAGGGAATGACGGATAAAGCTTGCCGCGACGCGGCCGGGCCGACCACCCGCCGCACCGCTCCACGAGATTCCTGCCATGAACGCCCCTTTGCCCATGAACGCCGCCCAAGTTGCCCGGCCCACGCTGGCCGAACTGGAGGCGCGCGACGCCTTCGCCTCCCGCCATATCGGCCCCGATGCCGCCGAACAGCAGCACATGCTCAAGGTGCTCGGCTATGACAACCGCGCCGCGCTGATCGACGCCGTCATCCCCGCCGCCATCCGCCRCCGCGACGGCATGCCGCTGGGCGAGTTCACCGCGCCGCTGACCGAGGAAGCCGCGCTGGCCAGGCTGCGCGGCCTGGCGAACAAGAACAAGGTACTCAAGAGCTTTATCGGCCAGGGCTACTACAACACCCTGACCCCGGGCGTCATCCTGCGCAATATCTTCGAGAACCCGGCCTGGTACACCGCCTACACGCCCTACCAGCCCGAGATCTCGCAAGGCCGGCTGGAAGCCATGCTGAACTTCCAGCAGATGGTGACCGACCTGACCGCCCTGGATATCGCCAATGCCTCGATGCTGGATGAAGGCACGGCCGCAGCCGAGGCCATGACGCTGCTGCAACGTGTCAACAAGCACGCCTCCAGCACTTTCTATGTGGCGGACGATGTGCTGCCGCAAACGCTGGAAGTGGTACGCACCCGCGCCCTGCCGCTGGGCATCGAGGTCAAGGTCGGCCCCGCATCGGAAGCCGCCGGCGCGCATGCCTTCGGCGTGCTGCTGCAATACCCCGGCGTCAACGGCGACGTCGCCGACTACCGCGGCATCGCCGACGCCGTGCACGCCGCCGGCGGCCTGGTGGTGGCTGCCGCCGACCTGCTGGCGCTGACCCTGATCGCCGCGCCCGGCGAATGGGGCGCCGACGTGGCGGTGGGCAACTCGCAGCGCTTTGGCGTGCCGCTCGGTTTCGGCGGCCCGCACGCCGGCTATATGGCGGTCAAGGATGCGTTCAAGCGCTCCATGCCCGGCCGCCTGGTGGGCGTGACCATCGATGCGCAAGGCAACAAGGCGTACCGCCTGGCCCTGCAGACGCGCGAGCAGCATATCCGCCGCGAGAAGGCCACCTCGAACATCTGTACCGCACAGGTCCTGCTGGCGGTGATGGCGTCGATGTACGCCGTGTACCACGGCCCGCAAGGCCTCAAGCGCATCGCGCAACGCGTGCACCGCCTGACGGCCACGCTGGCCGGCGGCCTGGCGCAACTTGGCTACACGCGTACCAACGCCACCTTCTTCGACACGCTGACGCTGGAAACCGGCTTCAACACCGAAGCGCTGCACGCCTCGGCCACCGCGCGCGGCATCAACCTGCGCCACGCCGGCGCCACCCGCGTCGGCATCTCGCTGGATGAGACTGCCTCGCGCGAAGACGTGATTGCCCTGCTGGAGATCTTCGCCCACGGCAAGCCGGTGCCCGGTTTCGATGTACTGGAAGCCGCCGCGCAGGATGCCTACCCCGCGGGTCTCGCGCGCCAGAGCGCCTACCTGACCCACCCGGTCTTCAATACGCACCACGCCGAGCACGAAATGCTGCGCTACCTGCGCATGCTGGCCGACAAGGACCTGGCGCTGGACCGCACCATGATCCCGCTGGGCTCGTGCACCATGAAGCTCAACGCCACCAGCGAGATGATCCCGGTGACGTGGCCCGAATTCAGCAAGGTGCACCCGTTCGCGCCGCTGGACCAGACGGTGGGCTACCGCGAGATGATCGACCAGCTCGAAGCCATGCTGTGCGCCGCCACCGGCTACGCCGCTGTCAGCCTGCAGCCCAACGCCGGCTCGCAGGGCGAGTACGCCGGCCTGCTGATCATCCACGCCTACCACGCCAGCCGTGGCGAGAGCCATCGCGACATCTGCCTGATCCCGTCCTCCGCCCACGGCACCAACCCGGCGTCGGCGCAGATGGCCGGCATGAAGGTGGTGGTGGTGGCCTGTGACGAAGACGGCAACGTCGACCTGGAAGACCTGGCGAAGAAGGCCGGGCAACACAGCAAGAACCTCGCCGCGATCATGATCACCTACCCGTCCACGCATGGGGTGTTCGAGCAGGGCGTGCAGCAGATCTGCGACATCGTGCACAAGCACGGCGGCCAGGTCTACGTGGACGGCGCCAATATGAACGCCATGGTCGGCACCGCCGCCCCGGGCCAGTTCGGCGGTGACGTGTCCCACCTGAACCTGCACAAGACCTTCTGCATCCCCCACGGCGGCGGCGGCCCGGGCGTTGGCCCGGTGGCGGTCGGCGCGCACCTGGCCGACTTCCTGCCCAACCAGGACAGCGTGGGCTATCGCCGCGACGACTCGGGCATCGGCGGCGTGTCCGCCGCGCCGTTCGGCTCGGCCAGCATCCTGCCGATCTCGTGGATGTATGTCGCCATGATGGGCTCGGCCGGCCTGACCGCCGCCACCGAGAACGCCATCCTGGCCGCCAACTATGTGGCGCGCCGGCTGTCGCCGCACTTCCCGGTGCTCTACACCGGCCAGCACGGCCTGGTGGCGCACGAGTGCATCCTGGACCTGCGCCCGCTGCAGAAGACCACCGGCATCTCCAACGAGGACGTGGCCAAGCGCCTGATGGACTACGGCTTCCACGCCCCCACCATGAGCTTCCCGGTGCCGGGCACGCTGATGATCGAGCCGACCGAGAGCGAGGCCCTGCATGAGCTGGACCGCTTTATCGACGCCATGATCGCTATCCGTGCCGAGATCGGCCGCGTGGAAGACGGCAGCTTCGACCGCGAGGACAACCCGCTGAAGAACGCGCCGCATACCGCCGCGGTGATCACCGCCGACGCGTGGGAGCACAGGTACACGCGCCAGGAAGCCGCCTACCCGGTCGCCGCGCTGCGCACCCAGAAGTACTGGCCGCCGGTCGGCCGCGCCGACAACGTGTATGGCGATCGCAACCTGTTCTGCGCGTGCGTGCCGATGAGCGAGTACGCTGAAGAGTAAGCGGATGGAAGCCGGGGCTGCGGTCGTCACGGCAACCCCGGCGCTTCGCCGGCGCGCTATGCTCGATGTGGTTGCGCGGCCACCCGGCCGTGCCGGCAAACGGAGCACGCATGTGGAATCTCAGCGCCCCATGGTGGGAATTTGTCCTGCGCGGACTGATCGTCTACGGCAGCCTGCTGATGCTGCTGCGGCTTTCCGGCAAGCGCCAGATCGGGCAGCTGACTTCGCTCGACCTGGTGCTGCTGCTGGTGCTGTCCAACGCCGTGCAGAACGCCATGAACGCGGGGGACAACTCCGTCACCGCCGGACTGATCCTGGCGCTGACGCTGATCGCGGCCAACCTGGGACTGGCGTGGCTGAGTTGGCGCAGCCGGCGCATCGAGAACGTCGTCGAAGGGCGGCCTGAGGTACTGATCCATGATGGCGTGGTGTTCGCCGACGTGATGAAGCGCGCTCTCGTTACCCGCGACGACCTGCACAAGGCGCTGCGGCATGCCGGGTGCCAGCGCGTCGGCGATGTGCACTTCGCGATTCTCGAGAATGACGGCACGATCAGCGTGCTGGTAAAGAAAGACGCGCCCCCTGCCCCACCCAACGCGGCAGGCTCGCTATGGCGCGCCCCCATTAACAACGATATGGACGCGCCGGTCTGAATCCGGCGCCAGCCAGCCCCCAGGAGTCTCCCGTGGCAGTCAGCGTCTTCGATCTGTTCAAGGTGGGCATCGGTCCCTCCAGTTCGCACACCGTGGGACCGATGCGCGCGGCGCTGATGTTTGCCCAGGGGCTGGCCCGCGACGGCCTGCTGCCACAGGTGGCAAGCGTGCGCGTCGAACTGTACGGCTCGCTCGGCGCCACCGGGCGCGGCCACGGCACCGACAAGGGCGTGATCCTCGGCCTGCAGGGCGAGGCACCGGACACCATCGACCCCGATGCCATCGAGCATCGCCTGGCCGCGCTGCGCGCCAGCCGCACGCTGTCGCTGCTGGGCACGCATCCGGTGCCCTTCGTGGAAAAGGAACACATCGTCTTCTACCGCCGCGAAGCCATGGCGGAGCATCCCAACGGCATGAAATTCCATGCCTTCAATGCTGGCGGCGAGCCCATCCGCGAGGGGCGCTACCTGTCGGTGGGCGGCGGCTTCGTCATCACCGCCGGCGCGGCCAACACGCACATCCTGGAAGCCGACCAGCAACTGCCGCACCCCTTCCGCAGCGGACGCGCCATGCTGGAAATGGCCACTGCCAGCAAGAAGAGCATCGCGCGGCTGATGATGGAAAACGAATGCGTGTGGCGCAGCGAGGCCGAGGTCAATGCGGGGCTGCTGCAGATCTGGTCCGTGATGCAGGCCTGCGTGGTGCGCGGCTGCCGCACCGATGGCGAGCTGCCCGGACCGTTCAAGGTCAAGCGCCGCGCCCCCGAGCTGTTCCGCAACCTCACCGAGCATGCCGAGCGCGCGCTGGCCGATCCGCTCTCGGTGATCGACTGGGTCAACCTGTACGCGATCGCCGTCAATGAGGAAAACGCTGCCGGCGGCCGCGTGGTTACCGCGCCCACCAATGGCGCCGCCGGCATCATCCCGGCCGTGCTGCATTACTACGACCGCTTCGTGCCCGGCGCCAATTCGCAGGGCGTGATCGACTTCCTGCTCACCGCCGGCGCCATCGGCATGCTGTACAAGCTCAATGCCTCGATCTCCGGTGCCGAAGTGGGCTGCCAGGGCGAAGTCGGCGTGGCCTGCTCGATGGCGGCGGGCGCGCTCGCCGCGGTGATGGGCGGCACGCCCGAGCAGGTCGAGAATGCGGCCGAGATCGGCATGGAGCACAACCTCGGCCTGACCTGCGACCCGGTCGGCGGACTGGTGCAGATTCCCTGCATCGAGCGCAATGCCATGGCTTCGGTCAAAGCCGTCAACGCCGCGCGCATGGCCTTGCGTGGCGACGGCATGCATTACGTGTCGCTGGATTCGGTCATCAAGACCATGCGCGAGACGGGCGCCGACATGAAGACCAAATACAAGGAAACGGCGCGCGGCGGCCTGGCGGTGAATATCGTGGAGTGCTGACACCGTACTCGCAGCGCACTTTCTGCTACGCTTGCCTGGCATCCACTCACACACCCGGAGTCCAGCATGGTCAAGATCAGCTTTCTCTACCCGCACAGCAAGGGCGGCAGGTTCGACATGGACTACTACCTGCAGCGGCACACGCCGCGGGCCATCGCATTGTTCGGCGCGCATCCCGGCTACCGCGGCGTGGCGGTGGAGCGCGGGCTGGGCGGCGGCGCGCCGGGCTCGGATCCGGCCTACACTGTGATGTGCCATTTCCTGTTCGAATCGGTGCAGGACTTCGTGGCTGCCGCCAAGGCCGCCGGCAGCGAATTGCAGCTCGATATCCCCAACTACACCGATGCAGTGCCCGTGGTGCAGATCAGCGAAGTGCTAACCGTCGCTTGATCCGGCTGCCGCATGAAGTCTTGCGGCAAGGCTTTCATGTCCGTTTCCCCTTCGGCAGCACGCATGCAAACCTTCTACCAGCTCTTCGACGAGGCCTCGTCCACCTTCACCTACCTGCTGATCGACGCCGCCACGCGCGAGGCTTTGCTGATTGATCCGGTGGACCATCTGCTCGACCGCGACCTGGCAGTGCTGCAAGCCAGCGGCGCCAGGCTGGCGTGGGTGGTCGAGACGCACGCGCATGCAGACCACATCACCTCCGCGGGCCATGTTGCACTGCAAACCGGCGCGCATACGGCCGCGCCCTCGGGCTGCGATATCCGGCCCGCGCAGAAGCAGCTGATCGACGGCGACACGCTGCAGTTCGGCACCCAGACGATACGCGCCATCCACACGCCCGGCCACACCGCCGGCAGCATGAGCTACCTGTGGGAAGAGCCGACGCCCGCCGGCATCGTGCGCCGCATCTTCAGCGGCGACGCGCTGCTGATCGACGGCTGCGGCCGCACCGATTTCCAGTCCGGCGATGCCGGCACGCTCTACGACAGCCTCACTCGGAAGCTCTTTGCGCTGCCCGACGAGACCGTGGTCTATCCCGCCCACGATTACAAGGGGCGCACTGAATCCACCATCGGCCATGAGCGCGCGCACAACAGCCGCGTGGCCGGCCGCACGCGTACCGAGTTCATCGAGATGATGGGCCAGCTCCATCTGCCCAAGCCCAGGATGATCGACGTGGCCGTGCCGGCCAACCAGCGGCTGGGCTTGCGCGATGGGGAGCCGGTGCCGCACGGGGCTTAGCGGGCACTGTCCGAAACTTGGACGCTTGGAAACTTGGACATTTCAACAACATTTCAATCCGGAGAACAAGAGATGGCCCAGTACACCGCGGAAACCCTGTGGCTGCGCGGCGCGCAGGATTTCCTTGGTAACCGCTACAGCCGCAAGCACGTGTTGCGCTTCGACGGCGGCATCGAGGTGCCGGGTTCCTCGTCGCCGCACGTGGTGCCCCTGCCCATGTCGGAGGCCGCCGCGATCGACCCGGAAGAGGCATTCGTGTCCTCGCTGTCCAGCTGCCACATGCTGTGGTTCCTTTCCATCGCCGCCAAGCATGGGTTCTGCGTCGACCGGTACTACGATGCGGCGGTCGGATCCATGGCGAAGAATGGGGAAGGCAGGATGGCCATCACGGTGGTCACGCTCCGGCCCGAGGTCACCTTCTCCGGTGATCGGCAACCGTCCCGCGAGGAAATCGGGCACCTGCATCACACGGCGCATGAAGCGTGCTTTATCGCTAACTCAGTCAAGTCGGAAGTGCGCTGCGAGCCGGTATACGTGCGCGCGCAAACCTGAAGGCGCGGTGCCCGCCGGCGCCGGCTTCCCGCCGGGGCTGGCGGGGTGGATGGGAGCTAGTCCCAGATGCAGCGCACCGCGGCGGCGGCGATCACCGGCACCGTGAGGACAAGCGGAATCGCAAAATACGGCACCTCGAGATTCACGACACGCTCATAGATGAGCCAGCCGACGCCAATGGCCAGCGTGACCAGGCCGACAATCGCCGCCACCGTGTTCATGGCCCGGTCCGAAGGACATCTGCGCGTCCGTTCTGCTTTGGTGGGAAGCGCTTTCATCGTAGCTCCGAAGGAAGTCGTCACAAGCGTCACAAGCACCCGTTCATTCCATTCTAGTCCCGCTCCGCCCGTTTGCACGCTTTGCCAGCGTGCAATGCCGCACTCAGCTCGCCCAGCTATCGCAGGTCTGCCGCACGGTTTCGCGCAGGCTGCGCGTGCTGGCGTCGATCTGCCGCACGCGCTCGGCGTCGCCGTTGCGGCTTAGTGCCAGCGCGCGGATATTGGCCAGTGCGTCGAGCGATCCCAGCGCCTCGGCATGGGGGACCAGTGCGTCGCAGATCGAGATGATGTGATTGGCGATCGGCACGCGCGTCAGTTCGTTGGGATGCACGTACTCGCCCTCCAGACCGAAGCGGCAGGCCTGGAAGCGGTTGAAGGTGTAGACCAGGTAGTCGTCTTCCTGCGGCATGAACGGGCGCGACAGCAGCAGGTAGCGCGCCAGCGCCTGGATGTAGGCGGCGATATCGCAGGCCCGCCCCACCGTGAGCGGCGTGTCCATCACACGGACCTCGATGGTGCCGAACTCGGGCTTGGGGCGGATATCCCAGTAGAAGTCCTTCATGCTCTCGATCACGCCCGTCTTGCGCATCTTCTCGAAGTAGGCGGTGAAGGCGTCCCAGGTGAGCAGGTACGGCGCACGCCCGCTCATGGGGAAGGCGGCCACCGAATTCAGCCGCGCCGACGCAAAGCCGGTGTCCACGCCCTGCACATAAGGCGAAGAAGCGGCCAGTGCGATGAAATGCGGCACGTAGCGGCCGATAGCGTGCAGCAGGAACAGCGACTCGTCGGCGCTCGGGCAGCCGATATGCACGTGCTGGCCAAATACCGTGAACTGCTTGGCCAGGTAGCCATAGAGCTCGGAGATGTACTGGTAGCGCGGCGAATCCGAGATGGTGCGGTCGGCCCACTGCTGGAAGGGATGCGTGCCGCCGCCGCAGATGCCGAGGTTGAGAGAACGCGAGGCGTCCACCATCAGGTCGCGCATGGTGCCGAGCTCGTCCAGTGCCTGTGCATAACTCGTGCAGATGCCGGTGCTGATCTCGATCATCGAGGGACTGATCTCGGGCTTGATGTCGCCGGCGTGCTGCGCGCCTTTCAGCGCACGCAACAGATCCGGCGCGAACGGCGCCAGGTCGTAGTCGTGACGATTGACGAGCTGCAACTCCAGCTCCACGCCGAAAGTCAGCGCTTCGGACTGCTTGAACGGTTCGAGTGACATCAGCGCCCTCCTCCATTGCTTCTGACCTCGCCCGCATAGCGAAGTGCCCAGGCTGCCAGCGTGGGCCCCATCAACTGCTCGATCGCCAGCGTGCACAGGACGATGGCTGCCAGCGGTTCGCCGGTGGTCGGATACAGCAGCGCGATATCGCTCATCAGCAAGTACGCCAGGCCCGACATGGGCGCCAGTGCGAGCCCGAGCGCCACGCATTGCTTCATGCTCAGGCCGGAGAAGGAACCGAGCGAGGCGACGCCCACCAGCTTGGCGAAGTGCCGCAACAGTACCAGCACGCAGGCAGCGCCACCCCCGATGGCCCAGTCGTGCGCGGTCAGCGGCAGGCCGAGCGAAACCACCATCACGATGATCAACAGGCTGCCCGCGCTGCCGAAATGTGCCGGCCAGACGCGCGGCTGGCTGTCCTGGTGCTTGAACACAACGCCTGCGAGTATCAGCGTGAGCGGCATCGAAAGCTTGAGCACGCGCGCCAGCGCCAGCGTGAACAGCACCAGCCCCACCAGCACCAGGAAACTGTAGTGGTCGTCCGAGGCCATGCGCGCGTAGATGCCGTGCCCGAGCTTGCCGACGCCCCAGGCCAGCAGGCAGGAGCCCACCAGCAGATATAGCGGATGCAGCAGCGCGGCGCCGAGGTTCCCGTATTCGGAATGCAGCCAGCCGGTGGCGAGCTGCACGATGGTGGCGGCGTAGATGCTGTTCAGGGTCGCCATGGCCAGCAGGCGCTCGGTCACTTGCCCGTCCGCGCGCAGTTCGTTCTTGAGCTGCAGCACGATGGTGGGTGAGGTGCTGACGGCGATGCCCCCGGCCAGGATGGCCACCGCCGGTGCCACGCCGATCCATTGCAGCACGGCGGCCACCAGGCCCCAGGTCAGCAGGCTTTCAAAGGCGCTGGTGAAAAGCAGCCAGCGGTTGGCCCGCAGCCACGTGAGCGAGAGCCGGTGCCCGAGTTCGAACAGCGCCAGCGCCAGCGCCATGTCGATCAGGATGCGGGTCTGCGCGATCATGTCCTCGTCCACGATGCTGTGGCCGAGCATGCCGGCCAGCAGGCCCGTGGCGGCATAGCCGACGATACGGGGCAGCCGCAGGTACATGCGGCATACCTCGCCCGCCAGGCCCGCGCCCACCAGCGCCAGCCCGACCCAGAAAAGCCCGCCCGGAACCAGGGGCAGGCTTGGAAACAATTGGCTCAGTCCATTCATGGGCAACATGGTAACGGAGTCACATGACATTCCTTGTCAGAGTTTGTCCGACAGGGCGCGGAATTTGCTGGCAACGTGATGGTTTCTGGCGTAAAAAAACGCCATCTTACAGGGATGGCGTTTTTTATCGCATCAAGATCGGAGCGCCTCCGTACAGACGCTACACGCCCCAGAACTTCCATGCCGGCCGGGTCGCACGCAAGCCGGCTTCCACGCGGGCGTACAGCGCGCGCGACTTGCCCTGTCCGGCGCCGCCCGCGCGCGCCTGGTCGAAATAGCCCAGCGCGGTCTCGCGCTGGTCCAGCCCGAGCGCGGCCTCGACGGCGCCGAGGTAGGCCTCGCTGTCCCAGCCGTCGCGTGCGGCAAAGGCCGCCTGGAAATCCGTCAGGGCGTCGGCGTACTGCTTCTCGCCGTTGCGGATCAGGGCACGCTGCAGGCGTGGGAAGGCCTGGTCCCGGGGATCGCCAGCGGTCAGCGCGATGGCTTGCTCGAATTGCGGCAACGCACGTTCGGGGGCGCCCAGGTCGCGCCAGATCACGCCGAACTCGTTGCACAGCCATGCGTCCTCGATCAGCAGCGTCCGGCGTTGCAAGGCCTCGATCTCGGCCAGCGCATCGGTGCGGTCATGCTGGTCCATGCCACCCACCGCGTTGCGCAGCAGCCCGGCGAAGTGCGCCCGGGCGTGGGCCAGCGCGTGCGCGGCCTGGCTGCGCTCCTCGACCGGCAAGGCATCGGCGCGGGCATCCATATGCGCCAGCGCATCGCGGGCGGCGGACGTCACTTCCGCACCGCCGATCGCTTTCCAGGTGCTCATCAGTCGGCTGAAGACCCAACCCACATTGGCGGGATCGCTCTCCAGCGGGTAGCGGTTGAGCACGTCGCCCGCCACATCCACGGCTTTCTGGTGCTGGCCGGCGGCTTCGAGGCATGCGAGCAGGTCGATCCAGTGCTCGATGAATTCGCTGACCGCGATGCCCTTTTCGTGCAGCGCGATGCGCTCCGCACGGTCGCCGGCGCCTTCCAGCCGGGTAGCCAGGTTGTGGCACAGCATGGAGTAAAGATGCGGATCGGCATCGTCGTAGCCGCCCTCGCCGCTGGCGAAGTACGACTCGAAACGCGCCAGGCCCAGGCGATAGGCCTTGATCAGGTGCGGCGTCAGCGCGGCCTCGGCGGCCGGCACGGCGTCCATGAACTCGGCCAGCGCCACGCCGGCGTTGTAGTAGCCGGTCGCGTCGGTGGCGTTCTCCACGAAGGCGAAGCGCAGCCACGGCTCGGCCTCGCCGGACTGGTGGCGCCATTCCAGTTCCCGCACCTGGGCCTTCGGGTCCGGTGCATGGCGCTGGCAAATGGCGAAATCGTCCCATGCACCGTCCAGATCGCCGGCCCGATAGCGCAGCGGCGCGCGGATGCGGCGGGCTTGCGGGTGGTCCGGCTGGCTGGCCAGCACGATGGCGGCCTGCTCGGCGGCCACGGCATCGCCCGCGTCTTCGTCGAGCTCGAGCAGGTCGGGATTGTCCAGGCCGATCCGCGCCAGGCACAGGCGCAGCATGGGCTCGGCCTGCTCGCCGGCGGCGTTCACGTGGGCCAGAGCATGGCGCAGGATGTCTTCGGCGCCAAGGTCGGGGGCGCGGTACAGCAGGTCATACCAATACGTGCCGGCACCGGCGAAATCGCCCAGCCGGTAACGCACCAGCCCCGCGTGCAAGCGCGCGCTCCACTCGCCCGAGGACAAGCCGTTGCGCAGCGCCGCCTCTTCCAGCCAGGGCAGCGCCTCCTGGACGCGTTCCATCCCCATCAGCAACATGCCGTAGCGATGCGCGATCACGCCGCGCGAGGACCAGCGGTGCGCCGGATGCAGCGGCAGCCCGGGCAGCTTCGCCAGCGCGGCGTCGAGCACGGCAAAGGCCTGCTGCGCGTCGCCGCGGTCAAAGTGCAGGCGGGCCCGCAGGCAATCGAAATCCACCACTTGCGGCTGCGCCTGCGAAAGCTGGTCGAGGATGGCCAGCGCTTCATCGTAGCGCTCAGCGTTGGCTAGCTCGATGGCGTGGTCGTAGCTGACTTCCTGCACGGACACGGACTGCTCCTTCTGGGTGGATGTGCGAGTGCGGAATTATGGGGCATTGAGAGGTTTCATGCCCCAAATTCAAAAAGCTGCGATTGACGGGGCACGGGCAGCTTGCCTACCTTGGACGCAGGACACCGATATCCCGCCGCAAGTAATCGCATGCCAACATGCTCATGAAGATACGACTCGCTGTCGGTACTTTGGCCGCCATTTCGTGCCTCCTGCTAGGGATAGGCTCCTTGACTTCTGAAAGTTCGTCCGAAAAGGAGAGTTCCCTTACATCGGCGTCCCTCCGGCGGGTTGTGCCGGCTTCCTCCCCCCAGCAAGGCAGGATCGAGACGACGGCCCCAAATCATGCTTCGCTATTTGAAGGCACCGATCTTGAAGGCCTTCGGCACCACTCGGACAAGATCACTTCGGATCGCACCCTCACGCCAGAGCATAAATTCGATCTGCTTTGGGCAGACTTCCAAGATGCGGGGCGCCGCCCGATTGTCGCCAAGTTTTTGCTTGACACGATGAGGTTGCTAACACTCCGGGCCACCGCGGAAAGAGTGTCGAAAATAGAAGACACCTTATACGGGAGCGTTCACGAGCAGCAGGTCAAACGCGCCCTGGTCAACCTGTTGGCGTCGCAATATGAAACTGATGAAGCGTTGACCCTCACGGAGCAATCTCGCCTCGGTGTCAACCCTTTGGTTGCTGCCACTCTCGCAAAAGCCGCTCGCTCGCCGGACACCGAAATCTCGCATCAGGCCGTCATGCAATATACGCGAATCGGTTTTTTCCCCGATACGCTCCCAATCCTGAATGCGGCTTTGTCCAATGGCGCAATAAGTCGCTCCGAATACGCCAGGGAACTGGGTTTCCTCCTGCCCTTGATCCAGGAACCCGAGGCACAGCGACTCGCGCTACAAGCTATTACGCATTCAGGCGTACCTGGTGGGCTCACTGCGGAGGATCTGGCGACCGTGGTGCTTTTGCCTTATGCGCTGTCATCGCTGCACCTGGACACGCTGAGCCAAATCCAGAAACATCTCGCGGAGAACCAGCCAGTTTTCCCGGATGCCCTTGCCACAATTGATTTCCTCGACCTGGTCCGCTACAGCGATTGGTTATCTGCCATCGCAGCAATCGAAGCAAGACTTTCAGGCGGCAGCACAGTGGATCGCATCGCTACCTTTGTCATGCAAGAGGGGGCCGATCCGCGTGGACTTCTCGCGGTTGTCGCGTCTCCCGCAGCGGAAGCTGTAACGCGGATATTGGCGCAGCGCGGGCAAACAGCAGCCGCGCAACAAAAGCTCGCCCTGCTTTCATTGGAAGTGCCCAACGATGTCGCCATGGCGCGCATGATCAAAGAGGCGCAAGACATCATCGGGCGCCGGCCGCCTTAGAGCACCTTAAAGCGGCGCGATCGCATGCCCTGCGACGCGCAGCCATCGGCATGCTGGACATCGCCCGGCACAACATAAGAAAACGCCGTCCCCAACGGGACGGCGCCAGATAATAGCCGCTGATCGCTCCCTGTTCGGGAGCCATGGCTTACTTGCCGCCAACCGTCTCCAGCACGGTCCACTTGCCGCCAACCACCTTGTAGACGGTAATACCGCCGTCCTTCAGGTCGCCGCGCGCGTCGTAGGCCAGCGTCTTGGTGGTCACGCCTTGCATATTGGTGGCCGCCAGCATCGGCAGGTAGCGCGCCGGATCGGCCGAGCCGGCCTTGACCATGGCGGTCATCATGGCCGTGGCGCCGTCATAGGCGTACGGCGAGTAGGTCTGCACCTTGCTGCCGAAGCGCTTTTCGTACTTTTTCTCGTAGGCGCTGCCACCGGGCATCTGGTCCAGCGGCAGACCGGCCAGCGACACCACCGTGCCTTCGGCCGCGGGGCCGGCCAGCTTCAGGAAATTGTCGGTCTTCGACATTTCGCCCGATACCACCGGCGACTTCATGCCGAGTTCCTTGACCTGCTTGGCCATCGGTGCCGATTGCGTTTCCGCGCCGCCGAAGAAGATCACGTCCGGGTTGCTGCGCTTGATATTGGTCAGCACAGCCTTGAAGTCCACCGCCTTGTCGTTGGTGAACTCGCGGCGCACGATCTTGCCGCCGGCAGCCTTGGCCGCCTTCTCGAACTCGTCGGCGAGGCCCTGGCCGTAGGCGGTACGGTCGTCGACGATGGCAATGTTCTTGGCGCCCAGCTTCTTCACCACGAAGGCACCGATCACCGAACCCTGCTGGGTGTCGGAGGTCATCATGCGGAAGGTGGTCTTGAAGCCCTGGTGGGTGTACTCAGGCGCGGTGGCCATGGCGATCTGGGGGATGCCGGCGCGGTTGTAGACCATCGAGGCCGGGATGCTGGTGCCGGAGTTGAAGTGGCCAAGCATGCCCTGGATACCGTTGTCCACCAGCTTTTGCGCAACCACCGAGCCGGTCTTGGGGTCAGCCGCGTCGTCTTCGGAGAGCAGTACGAACTTGACGTCCTTGCCGCCGATCTTGGGCTTGGTGGCGTTCATGTCCTCGATGGCGAGGACGATGCCGTTTTGCATGTCCTTGCCGTATTGCGCCTGGCCGCCGGTCATCGGCGCGGCAAAACCCAGTTTGATTTCCTGCGCCTGGGCGAAGGCGGCCGAGGTGGTGCACAGGCTGGCGACGGACAGGGCGACGGTCAGGGCCGTCTTCTGGAAAGTCGAGTTCATCAGTTCTCCTTGGTGGCTTTTGAATAGCCTTGCTGCGCTTTTGGACGCGTCCGGGTGTGGCGCGAAACGCTCCCCCGATTTTGAAATACGCGAGAATCGCGGGATCACCGCTGCCTCGCGTCGCTTCGATCAACGGCCGGCCGGTCAGCCGATCGTCATCAAACTGGCATTGCCGCCCGCCGCCGCCGTGTTGACGGACAGCGAACGCTCGATCAACAAACGCTCGATGGCTACATTCGGTTCACCGTGGGCCAGGCCTTGCACCGAAATGATCGGGCCCGCACGCGTGGCCAGCTGTTCGCACACGGCGCGCAACTGGTCGGAATCGCCGTGATGCAACACCGCGTCGAATTTCGCGTCGCCGGCGGCCCAGTCGGGCACCAGCCGGACGCGCGATTGTACTGCCTTGGGTAGCCGCGCAAACAGCGCCCGAGTCATGTTGCTTTCGGGCCACACAGCCTGGCTGCCGGCGGCCAGCACCGCTGCCAGCTGGGTGGCCAGGTCGGCCTCCTGCTGGGCCAGGCACAGCACGGCCGCGCGCGGCAGCAGCGTGTAGGTGTTGCGCTCGCCGGTCGGACCGGGCAGCGTCACCGACATGCCGGCGGCCGAGGCAGCGGCAAAGCGGTCGCACACCACCGCCAGCTCGGGCAGGGCCGCGCTCTCGCGCAGCGCCCATTCCTTGAGCGTACCCAGTGCATCGGCCAGCGCGCGGCGCACCGGCCCGCTCTCGCCGGCACCGCCGAGCGTATCGGAGGCGCGCACCACGCGGACCACCGCGTCCTGCGGGCAAACCGACAACAGGCGGTGCAGGTAGAGCGGGCCGCCGGCCTTGGGGCCGGTGCCGGACAGGCCTTCGCCGCCAAAGGGTTGCACGCCCACTACCGCGCCGACGATATTGCGGTTGACGTAGAGATTGCCCACTTCAGCGCGCTCCACGATGTGCTCGATGGTCTCGTCGATGCGGGTATGGATGCCCATGGTCAGGCCGTAGCCGGTGCCGTTGATCTGCGCAAGCAGCGTGTCGAGGCCAGCGCGCGGGTAGCGCACCACGTGCAGCACAGGGCCGAAGACTTCGCGCTGCAGCTCCTCGATGCTGTCGAGTTCGATCAGCGTCGGCGACACAAAGGTGCCATGGCGGCAGGATGCACTGGCCGCGGCGTTCGGATCGGCCTGGTGCACGCGGCGGCCCTTGGCGCGCATGGCGTCGATATGGCGCTCGATGTTGTTGCGCGCTTCCTCGTCGATCACCGGGCCGACATCGGTCGACAGGCGGTCCGGATTGCCCATGGCGAGTTCATTCATGGCGCCCTTGAGCATCTCCAGCACGCGGTCGGCCACGTCCTCCTGCAGGCACAGCACGCGCAGCGCGGAGCAGCGCTGGCCGGCCGAATCGAAGGCGGAAGTCGCCACGTCGCCAACCACCTGCTCGGCCAGCGCGGAAGAGTCGACGATCATGGCGTTCTGGCCGCCGGTCTCGGCGATCAGCGGAACCGGGCGGCCGGCGGCGTCCAGCCGGCCGGCGACGCTGCGTTGCAGCAAGCGCGCCACTTCGGTGGAGCCGGTGAACATCACGCCCTTGACCCGGGCGTCGCCCACCAGCGCGGCACCCACGGTCTCGCCGCGGCCCGGCAGCAGCTGCACCGCGCCGGCCGGCACGCCGGCCTCGCGCAGCAAGCGCACGGCCTGCGCGGCGATCAGCGGGGTCTGCTCGGCGGGCTTGGCCAGCACCGTGTTGCCGGCGGCCAGCGCGGCCGCGACCTGGCCGGTAAAGATGGCCAGCGGGAAATTCCACGGACTGATGCAGACCACCGGGCCCAGCGGGCGATGGGTATCGCTGGAGAAGGTCTCGCGCACCTGGGCGGCGTAGTAGCGCAGGAAGTCCACCGCCTCGCGCACTTCGGCGATGGCATTGGAGAAGGTCTTGCCGGCTTCGCGCACGATGATGCCCATCAGGGACTGCATCTGCCCTTCCATCAGTTCGGCGGCGCGTTCCAGCGCGGCGGCACGGACATCGGCCGGGGTCGCCTGCCAGATCGGCGCGGCATTGACGGCGGCCTGCAGCGCGGCTTCCACCTCGGCCATGCTGGCTTCGGTGACATGGCCGACCACGTCGCGCAGGTCCGACGGATTGCGCACGGGAGCGGGCTGGTTGGCGTCCGTGCCCACCGCAGCCTCCGTATCCAGCAACGGCACGGCGCTGACCGCCTCGCTGGCGCCCGCCAGCAGCGCCGACGACAGCGAAGCCAGGCGATGCTCGTTGGAAAGATCGATGCCGGCGGAGTTGGCGCGCGACTCGCCATACAGGTTGCGCGGCTGCGCAATGCGCGGGTGCGGCAGGCCAAGGGCGCCTTCCTCGGCATGCATGCGCTCGACCACGGAGACCGGATCGGCCACCAATTCGTCCAGCGAGATGCTGTCGTCGGCGATGCGGTTGACGAAGGAGGTGTTCGCGCCGTTTTCCAGCAGACGGCGCACCAGGTAGGCCAGCAGCGTCTCGTGCGTACCCACCGGCGCGTAGATGCGGCACGGGCGGTTGAACTTGCCCTCGGCCAGCGGACCGACCACCTGGTCGTACAGCGGTTCGCCCATGCCGTGCAGGCACTGGAACTCGTACTGGCCGGGGTAGTAGTTATGGCCGGCGATCTGGTAGATGGCCGCCAGCGTGTGGGCGTTATGGGTGGCGAACTGCGGATAGATGACATCCGGCACCAACAGCAGCTTGCGCGCGCAGGCCACGTAGGACACGTCGGTATAGACCTTGCGCGTGTAGACCGGGTAACCTTCCAGCCCGTCCACCTGGGCGCGCTTGATCTCGCTGTCCCAGTAAGCTCCCTTGACCAGGCGGATCATCAGGCGGTGGCGGCTGCGGCGGGCCAGGTCGATCAGGTAGTCGATCACGAAGGGGCAGCGCTTCTGGTAGCCCTGCACCACGAAGCCAATGCCGTTCCAGCCGGCCAGCTCGGGCTCGAAGCACAGGCGCTCCAGCAGGTCCAGCGAGATTTCCAGGCGGTCGGCTTCCTCGGCATCGATATTGATGCCGATGTCATATCGGCGCGCCAGCAGGGTCAGCGACTTCAGGCGGCCGTACAGTTCGCTCACCACCCGCTCATGCTGCGCGCGGCTGTAGCGCGGATGCAGCGCCGAGAGCTTGATCGAGATGCCCGGGCCTTCGTAGATCCCGCGTCCGCGAGAGGCCTGGCCGATGGCGTTGATGGCCTGCTCGTAGGAGGCCAGGTAGCGCTGCGCGTCGGCCTCGGTCATGGCCGCCTCGCCCAGCATGTCGTAGGAGTAGCGGAAGCCCTCGGCCTCGTACTTGCGTGCGTTGGCTAGCGCCTCGGAGATGGTCTCGCCGGTGACGAACTGCTCGCCCATCAGGCGCATCGCCATGTCCACGCCCTTGCGGATCAGCGGCTCGCCGCCCTTGCCGATGATGCGGGTGAGCGCATTGGACAGGCCGGCCTCGGTATGGGTGGCCACCAGCTTGCCGGTGAACAGCAAGCCCCAGGTGGCGGCGTTGACAAAGACGGAGGGACTCTGGCCCAGGTGCGACTGCCAGTTGGCGCCGCTGATCTTGTCGCGGATCAGCGCGTCGCGGGTGGCCTTGTCGGGAATGCGCAGCAGGGCTTCGGCCAGGCACATCAGCGCCACGCCTTCCTGCGAGGACAGGGAGAATTCCTGGATCAGGCCCTGCACCAGCCCTTCCCGGCCCGTGCCGACCTTGCGTTCGCGCAACCGCGTGGCCAGGGCCCGGGCCATGGCCAGGGCGGCTTCGGCCTGTTGCTGCGGCAGGCGGGCCTGCTCCAGCAGCACCGGCACGCACTCGGTTTCCGGGCGGCGGTAGCCGGCGGTGATGGCCGCGCGCAGCACCGACTGCGGCTGCACGCTCTGGGCAAACTCCAGGAAGGGTTGTACCGCGCCTTCGCCGGTCCCCGCGTCAAAGCCGTCGGCACCGTCCGCCGCACCTTCGCCCCCCGTACCCGCAGCACCGGTCTCATGCGGGATGTGGCCACGCTCGACTTGTTCCAGGTAAGCGAAGATCGCTTGCTTGATCAGCCAGTGCGGCGTGCGGTCGATCGACTGGGCAACGCGCTTGAGGCGCTCGCGGGACGCGTCATCGAGTTTGACGCCGAGGGTGGTGGTGGCCATGCGCTTGATTCTCCGTAAGACGCGAGCGCCGGTTCCCGATACCGCGAGGAACCCGGCAGATGGGCGCGATCATACTCTGGGGCAAACCGTAGGTGCAACTTAGTACAACCACTCATATCGATCAAAAATATGGGTTGCACCGTACCTGGTGCTGCGCTGGCCTCGGCGCATCCGAATCGCAATCAAATTCGCAAGGGATCGATCTCCAGCTGCCAGCGCACGCCTTTGGCATCGGCCACGGCATCGCTGAAAGTCTGTACCCACTCGCTGATAAAACGTTGCAGTGCAAGACGTGACGTACTTTCTACCAGCATCTGCGCGCGCTCCCGGTTGAACACGCGCACCATTGACATCGGCACCGGGTCATGGAGTTGCACCTCCGCTGCCATACGGCACGCATCGGCCCGGTTGCGCGCGCTCTGCAGGAAGGCCAGCGCGCGTTCCAGCTGGGCGTGGTCGGCCGTGACAAGCACCTGGTAGGCAAACGGGGGCAACCCGGCCTGCCGGCGCTCGCGCAACTGCGTTGCCGCGAATCCATCATAGTCATGGCGTACCAATGCCTGCAATGCCGATGCATCCGGATAACGCGTCTGGATCAGGACTTCACCAGCCAGCCCTGCCCGTCCGGCACGGCCGGCCACCTGCATCAGGGAGGCAAACAGGTGCTCGGCGGCGCGGAAGTCATGGCTGAACATGGCGGCGTCGGGATGAACGATGCCGACCAGCGTCACCCGCTGGAAGTCGTGCCCCTTGGCCACCATCTGCGTGCCGACCAGGATGTCGACCTCGCCCGCGTGCACTTCGTCGAACATGGCCTGGGCGCTGCCCTTGCGGCGCGTGGAATCGGCGTCGATGCGGGCAATGCGCGCTTGCGGGAAGCGCGCGGCCAGGGCCTCCTCGATGCGCTGAGTGCCTCGACCGAGCGGCGCAACATCCACATTTCCACAGTCCGGGCAGTGATGGGGCACCGGCGACTCCAGGCCGCAGTGGTGACAGCGCAGGCGGCGCTCCGGCCGGTGCAGCACCAGGTAGGCCGAGCAGCGCGGGCAGCCGGAGAGCCAGCCGCAGCTGTCGCAGGCCAGCACCGGGGCGTAGCCGCGCCGGTTGAGGAAGAGCAGGCTCTGCTCGCCGCGCTGCAGCCGGGCGTCGATGGCGTTGAGCAAGGGCACCGACAGGCCTTCGTAGAGCGCGCGCTGGCGCTGGCGCTCCTGGTTGATATCGATCAGGCGCACCGTGGGCAGCGTGGCATCGGTCTGGGCGCGCTCGCGCAGCACCAGCTTGCGGTAGGTGCCCTGCTCGGCCCGCCACCAGGATTCCATCGACGGCGTGGCCGAGCCCAGTACCACCGCGGTGCCGAGCTGCTTGGCACGCCATACCGCGAGATCGCGCGCGGAGTAGCGCAGGCCCTCCTGCTGCTTGTAGGAGGTGTCGTGCTCCTCGTCGACCACGATCAGCGCCAGGTGCGGCATCGAGGCCATGACCGCCAGGCGCGTCCCCAGCACGATGCGGGCCTCGCCGCGGTGCGCGGCCAGCCATTGCAGGGTGCGCTCCTGGTCGGCCAGGCCGCTGTGCAGCACCGCCAGCGGCAGATGCGGGAAGCGCGCGGCGATGCGGCCCTGCAATTGCGGCGTCAGGTTGATTTCGGGTACCAGCATCAACACCTGCGCCTGTGTGTCGCGCACCAGCACTTCGGCCATGGCGTGCAGGTAGACCTCGGTCTTGCCGCTACCGGTCACGCCATGGAGCAGGAAGGGCGAGAATCCCGCGGCCTGCGCGATCGCCTCCACGGCCACGCGCTGCTCATCGTGCAGCGGCGGTGCGGCGGACGGCGCGGCTGCCGCGGGCGTGCCGAGCAAGGGCTGGTCGGCACGCTCGGAGCTTACCCAGCCGGCCTCGCCCCACTCGGCCAGGCGCGGGGGGGCAGCGCTGCAGAGGACGCGCGCCTCGGCGGCGGACAGGGCCTGCCCGTGCGCGGCGGCGGCCACCAGCGCCTGCGCCAGCGCCAGCACGGTGCGGGCGCGCGGCGGTACCGCGGCCAGCAAGGCCGCGTCCTGCCCCGGAACCACGCGGTAATGCTCGCTGCGGGCGCGCAGCGACAGCCGTGCCCAGCCTTCGGCCTCGCGCAGCGCGGGCGGCAGCGCGGGCAGCATGACCTCGCCCAGGCAGCGGTGGTAGTAGCGGGCTGCAAACTCCGCCAGCGCGATCCAGTGCGCCCCGAGCGGCGGCAGCCAGTCAAGGTGCTGGGCAACGGGGCGCAGGCGCTCGGCAGGTACGTCGGAGTGCGCACAACGCGATACCGCCACGCCCACCAGCATGCGGCGGCCGAACGGCACCGCCACCAGTTCGCCGGGCTGCACTTCCGGGCCGGCAAGATAGTCGAAGACGTCGTCGGCCGGCGTATCGAGCGCCACCTGGACCACGGTCGCGGGTTCGCCATCCGCGCCGGACGAACTTGCCGGCGCAGCTGCGGTGTCCTCAGGGATCGCCGCCGACGTCACACCGAGGCTCCCGGCCCGGGGAACGAGCGCAGCGGCAGGTACGGGCCAGAATGGGGCAGGCAGGCCCGAAGCGTGTGCAGACCGGCGCCGAACGGCTTTTCGGCCCAATTCAGTGTGCGGCGCAACATCAACTTAAAGTAACGCTTCAAATATGCCCCTAAGTCGATGATAGATCGCTGGTTTTCCCGGCGCCGGACACGGCCTGTGGATAACTTTGTTGAAAACTCGCCCGGAGTTCCCGCCAAGGCGCGTAAAACAAGGCTTTCATGGGCATGGCAGACCGAGCCGGACCAGATGCAATCCCTTGCAAATCAAGGACTTGGAGACCCCCCTCAGATGAGTTAAGGACTAACCCGCTCTTGCACTGCGGAAAACCCATTGATGTGCATAAGTCAAGCCTTGACAAGCGCGAACCGGCACCGAAAGGGCGAAATATTGCAAAATAGTTTACTTGACAGCGCTTCTTGCAGGCCTCACCCGGCACCCGCCCGCGCCAGCGCGGTGCGCGAGGCCGGCTCGCTGCGCCGCACAGGCTGTATCCTCGGGCCGGAAGGATGACGTGCACCACCTGTCACCTCGCGGCGGCACGCAGCTGCCGGCTGTAGCGATGTACCTCGTCCACCAGCACCGTCACATTCTCGGGCGGCGTGAACTGGGAAATGCCGTGACCGAGGTTGAAGACGTGACCATCGCTACCGCCGCCGGCGGCATAGCTATCGAGTACACCACGCACCTGCTCGCGAATGGCGGCCTCCGGCGCAAACAGCACATTGGGGTCGATATTGCCCTGCAGCGCAACCTTGCCGCCGGTGCGGCGGCGCGCCTGCGCCAGGTTGACCGTCCAGTCCAGTCCCAGCGCATCGGCGCCAATGTCGGTGAGTTCTTCCAGCCACAGTCCGCCGCCCTTGGTGAACACGATGGCCGGCACCTGCTGGCCGTCATGCTCGCGCTTCAGGCCGGCCAGCACCTGGCGCATATAGGCCAGCGAGAACGCCTGGTACATGCCGTCGGCCAGCGTGCCGCCCCAGGTATCGAACAGCATCACCGCCTGCGCGCCCGCCTCGATCTGCGCGTTCAGATAGGCCGAGACAGCCTTGGCATTGATCTCCAGGATGCGGTGCATCAGGTCCGGGCGGCTGTACATCATGGCCTTGACCGTGCGGAAATCGGAGGAGCCGGCGCCTTCGACCATGTAGCAGGCCAGCGTCCAGGGGCTGCCCGAGAAACCGATCAGCGGCACACGCTGGCGGCCGTCCTGCACCAGGGCGCGGCGGATCTCGCTGACCGCGTCGAACACATAGGAGAGCGAGGCCATGTCCGGCACGGCCAGTTTCCTGACATCACCTTCGGTGCGCAATGGGTGCGCGAAACGCGGCCCCTCGCCTTGCGCGAACGACAGGCCCAGGCCCATGGCGTCGGGCACGGTCAGGATGTCGGAGAAGAGGATGGCCGCGTCGAGCGGATAGCGCTCGAGCGGTTGCAGGGTGACTTCGGTCGCGAAGGCCGGGTTCTTGGCCAGGCCGAGGAAGCTGCCGGCACGAGCGCGCGTGGCGTTGTATTCGGGCAGGTAGCGCCCAGCCTGACGCATCAGCCACAGCGGGGTGTACTCGGTCGGTTGCCGGCGCAGCGCGCGCAGGAAGGTATCGTTCTGCAATGCGGTCATGGTCATCCTCGTAAGACCGCCATTTTACGGGATGGCCGGTCGCTGCCGGCGGTCTTGTAGCCGCCTGCTCAGATATCCGCCGCCAGTTCCTTGAACGCCAGCGCGGCGCGGCGCATCCATTCGCGCGCGCGCGGCACATCGGGCTGCAGCCGGGCAAAGCCATGCGTCATGCCGCTCGCCTCCAGCGTGATCACCGGCGCGCCATAGCGCACCAGGTAGTCGGCATAGGCCAGGCCGTCGTCGCGCAGCACGTCGTGTGCCGCGACCATCACCACGCTGGCCGGCGGCAGATGCTTGGGGGCGGCGCCCATCAGGTGGATGCGCGTGTCCTCGATGGCGGCGCCGGCGGCGAGGCGCTCGGCACCGATGAACGCGGTCCAGAACCACGCCATTTCGTCACGCGTGAGGCCAGGGCCATCCGCGAAGGCGCGATAGCTCTCGGTGGCCAGCACCGGTGCCGTCACGGGATAAATCAGCAACTGGGCGTTGACCAGGCCAGGACGGGCATGCGCATTGGCCCAGCGCGCGGCCTGCGCAGCCAGATGGCCGCCCGCGCTGTCGCCGGCCACGGCCAGGAAGGCCGGGTCCAGGCGCAGGCGTACGCGCTGCTCGGCGAACCACAGGGTCGCTTCCAGCGCATCGTCGCAGGGCGCGGGGAAGGGATATTCCGGCGCCAGCCGGTAATCCACGCTGGCGACCGCGCAGCCGGTATCGGCAGCCAGCAGCGCTGCCACGCTGCGGTGCGTGTCGTGCGAACCGACCACCCAGCCGCCGCCGTGGAAGTAAACGATCAGGCGCGGCTCGGCCACGCCCGCCGGCCTGAACAGGCGCGCCGCCAGGGTGCGTCCCGGCAACGGGATCTCCATCTCGGTGGCCACGATGCCATCGGGGTCCGGCGTCATGGAAGTGGCCGCGATTTCGGCGAAGCGCGCGCGCAGGCCTGATGCATCGGCCGGCACCGGCTGGCCGGCATAGCGCTCGGCGAGCCGGCGATAGTAGTCGAGGAGTTGGGGATCGATGGCCATGGGCTTGGTGCTGGCTTGCGCTGGTTCAGGCTGGTTGGCTAGTGTAGCGGCATCAGGGGGCGAGGCGCATCAGTTCGATCTTGCTGCAGCGGTCCTGCACCGCCAGCAAGCCGGCGGCGCAAGCCCGGCCGAAGGCGTCGTCATTGACGATGCCGAGCTGAAGCCAGACGCCACGGGCACCTATGGCGATGGCGTCCTCGACCACCGGCGGCACGTCGGCCGCGCGGCGGAAGATGTCGACCCATTCGATGCGCTGCCCTGACTCAGCCAGCGCCGCGGCGGCATCGACCAGGCTGGCGTGACAGGTTTCGCCCAGGATGCGCTCGCCGGCATGACGTGGATTGACCGGCACGATGCGGTAGCCGTGGCGCTGCAGGAAGGTGGCCACCTGGTGACTGGCGCGCTCGGGCTGGTCGGACAGGCCAACCACCGCTACCGTCTTCAGCGCCAGCATGCCGCGTATGGCGGTTTGCATCTCGCTCACGTCTGTTCCTTCTCGTTGGGTTCGGGGAATTTGTCGCGGTCGGTGCCGGCCGGGCGGGCGCAGCTCAATCCATTGGCCGGCTGCACTCAGCCCATCGGCGGAGACCGCGCCCTCGAAACGCGCACCATAATGAGGCACAGGATACTCGGCGGTCGCATTAACGACGTCGCGCTCGTGGGCACGCAACCGTCCTGCCGCTGTCAATTGGCCATCGAGTTGACGGGGCGCGGCGGCGCGTATTGAATCGTAACGCACGGTGCCGTCGAGCCCGCCGGTTCCGGCATGCGGAAATATCGTCAGCGATACCTGCACACCGCCGTCGACTTCGCCTTGCCACGGTATGCCTTTGGCGGCTTGTGGCCCGGTGGCGCAGACGAAGCCGCCAGCCGGCAGCGAGGCAGTCGACAGGGCCGCAATGCCAGGCGGGACAAGGCTTTTCGCGGGATGGGCGGGGGTTGGGGCGACAGGGGAAACGGCAGAGGAAAGCGACGTGGCAATCGTTGGCCGGACCGCATGGCGGATGGCGAGTTCAGCGAAAGCTATCGTCCCGGGTCATGTGGTGATGTTCCCGGCGCCCGGAGATGCAGGCGATGCCAAGCGCACTAATTCGCCCGTTTAGACGTCTTTTTAGTTACAGCGCTTTCAACTTATTGCAAACCGATACATTTTGTTACTGCCATCCTCAAAAGTTTCCCCCACAATGCCCTAACACAATCAGTTTTTGTGAACGGCGCCTCTCCCTCCAAGAGAAAGGGAGAGCGTCATTGAAGAAAGCCTAAGGAAGCATTCCCACCCAGATTGACCGGATCGCAGGCGATGCCTGCGGTCGGTGTATCAGGTTGAGTGAGATTGGCGCGCACTGGTTCTGGCTGGTTGGATCGTCTGAACGCGATCGATACCGCTGACCAGTTGATGGACCACCAAGAAAGTGGTTGGCGCCTGTTGGTTGACCTGGACCTTACCCGTTCCTTCGAATTGACCCCTCGAAGGGATTTTCCCGTCCGCGCGGAGCCTCCCCGGCCCGCGCGCTTTTTTTTGTCCTGAGCGACAGAATAATCGTTGGGATTCAAAAAAGGCAGCCTTCCGGCTGCCTTTTTTTCGCCGCTGCCAAAAAACAACAGCCGCGGCGCTACTACTTTTTCTTACCGTTTCCGACGCAGGCGCGCGATGGCCGCCAGTTGCGCAGTAGCAACAGCCAGCTCGCCTTGCGCACGTGCCAGGTCGAGGTCGCCGCTGTGGTTCTGCATCAGCTCCTCGGCGGCGCGCTTGGCTGCCTGCGCCTTGGCTTCGTCGAGGTCGCCGCCGCGGATGGCGGTATCCGCCAGCACGGTGACGTGCTTGGGCTGGACTTCGAGAATCCCGCCGGCCACGAAGACGAACTCTTCGCTGCCGTCTTCCTTCTCGATGCGCACCGCACCCGGCTGGATACGCGTAATCAACGGCGTATGGCCCGGCAGGATACCCAGCTCGCCCGACTCGCCCGGCAACGCCACGAACTTCGCCTGACCGGAGAAAATCGACGATTCGGCGCTGACGACGTCTACAAGAATGGTTGCCATGTGAATTCCTTTAGTCCCTGAAAGCTTCGGCTTCCCGTTGCCAGGAAGCAAGTATTCCGCCTCCAGGCTGAGCGCGGCCGCCGCCGACATTGCTGTCCACGGCAACCGCCACTATGGCGCTGAAAGCGAAAGACGCCGCTTACTGGAGCTTCTTGGCCTTCTCGAAGGCTTCGTCGATCGAGCCGACCATGTAGAACGCCTGCTCCGGCAGGTGATCGCACTCGCCGTCCACCAGCATCTTGAAGCCGCGGATGGTTTCCTTCAGCGAGACGTACTTGCCCGGCGAACCCGTGAACACTTCCGCAACGTGGAAGGGCTGCGACAGGAAACGCTGGATCTTACGAGCGCGCGACACCGACTGCTTGTCTTCCGGCGACAGTTCGTCCATGCCCAGAATCGCGATAATGTCGCGCAGTTCCTTGTAGCGCTGCAGCGTTTGCTGCACGCGACGGGCCACGTCGTAGTGCTCTTGACCCACGACCTGCGGATCCAGCTGACGCGAGGTCGAGTCGAGCGGATCGACGGCCGGGTAGATACCCAGCGCGGCGATGTCACGCGACAGCACGACGGTCGAGTCCAGGTGCAGGAAGGTGGTGGCAGGCGACGGGTCGGTCAAGTCATCCGCTGGCACGTACACGGCCTGGATCGACGTGATCGAGCCGGTCTTGGTCGAGGTGATGCGCTCTTGCAGCTTGCCCATTTCCTCGGCCAGCGTCGGCTGGTAACCCACGGCGGAAGGCATACGGCCCAGCAGTGCGGACACTTCGGTACCGGCCAGCGTGTAGCGGTAGATGTTGTCGACGAAGAACAGGATGTCACGGCCTTCATCGCGGAACTTCTCGGCCATGGTCAGGCCGGACAGTGCCACGCGCAGACGGTTGCCCGGCGGCTCGTTCATCTGGCCGAACACCATGGCCACCTTGTCGAGAACGTTCGAGTCCTTCATTTCGTGGTAGAAGTCGTTCCCTTCACGGGTACGCTCGCCCACGCCGGCGAACACCGACAAACCGCTGTGCTGCTTGGCGATGTTGTTGATGAGCTCCATCATGTTCACGGTCTTGCCGACGCCGGCGCCACCGAACAGGCCAACCTTGCCGCCCTTCGCGAACGGGCAGACCAGGTCGATCACCTTGATGCCGGTTTCCAGCAGGTCGACCGAAGGCGACAGTTCGTCGAACTTCGGGGCCTTCTGGTGGATCGAGCGCAGCTCGTCCGATGCGATCGGGCCGGCCTCGTCGATGGGACGACCCAGCACGTCCATGATGCGGCCCAGCGTGCCGTGGCCAACCGGTACCGAGATCGGGGCACCAGTGCCCTTCACCGACATGCCGCGGCGCAGGCCGTCCGACGAACCCAGGGCAATGGTACGCACCACGCCGTCACCCAGCTGTTGCTGCACTTCGAAGGTCAGGCCCTTCTCGGCGAACGAGGCTTCGTTGCTGTCTTCCAGCACGAGCGCTTCATACACCTTCGGCAGCGCGTCGCGGGGGAACTCGATGTCCACCACGGCGCCAATACACTGCACAATATTTCCGATACTCATTTCGTATCTCCGATAGCTTGAATACTTGACGCCTTAGACGGCTGCGGCACCGCTGACGATTTCCGACAGTTCCTTGGTGATCGCTGCCTGACGGGTCTTGTTGTAGACCAGTTGCAGTTCGCCGATCACGTTCTTGGCATTGTCGGATGCCGCCTTCATGGCCACCATGCGCGCCGACTGCTCGGACGCCATGTTCTCGGCCACGGCCTGGTACACCAGCGCTTCGACGTAGCGGACCAACAGTTCTTCCACTACGGTCTGGGCGTCGGGCTCGTAGATGTAATCCCACGAGTAGGCGCGCTTTTCATCTTCGGTCTGGGCAAACTTGTCGGCGGGGAGCGGCAGCAGCTGCTCCACCATCGGCTCCTGCTTCATCGTATTGATGAACTTGGTGTAAGCCAGGTACACAGCGTCCACCTCACCATTGGTGAAGGCGTCGAGCTGGACCTTGATCGCACCGATCAGTTTTTCCAGATGCGGGGTGTCACCGAGGTGCACCACGTGCGAAACCACCTTGGCGCCGATGCGGCCCAGGAACTGCATGCCCTTGGAACCAATGGCGGTGCTTTGCACCTGCACACTGCGGCCTTGCAGCTCACGCAGCTCATTGGTCACCGCGCGCAGCACGTTCGTGTTCATGCCGCCGCACAGCCCCTTGTCGGTCGTCACCACGATCATGCCGGCGCGCTTGACTTCGCGTGCCACCATGAAGGGGTGCTTGAACTCGGGGTTGGCTTCAGCCAGGTGCGCCGCGATATTGCGCACTTTCTCGGCGTAAGGACGGGCGTTGCGCATCCGTTCCTGCGCCTTGCGCATCTTGGACGCGGCGACCATCTCCATCGCCTTGGTGATCTTGCGCGTGTTTTGCACGCTCTTGATCTTGGTTCGAATCTCTTTCGTTCCGGCCATATCTTCCTCTCCATTCGTGCTGCGGCGGCACCGTCATGGCAACGGTGCCGGCGCAGTTTCGTGGAATTGCGCGGTTAGAACGCGGCGGACTTCTTGAAATCCTCGATCGCGGCACGCAGTGCGGCTTCATCTTCCTTCGACAGATCCTTGGTATCTTCGATGCGGTTGATGAGGTCTGCGTACTTGGTCTTCAGATGGTCGTGCAGGCCCTTCTCGAACGGGAGAATGTCCTTCACTTCCACGTTGTCGAGGAAGCCGTTGTTGGCTGCGTACAGCGACGCGGCCAGCTGCCACACCTGCAGCGGCAGGTATTGAGCCTGCTTGAGCAGTTCCGTCACGCGGCGGCCGCGCTCCAGCTGCTTGCGGGTGGCATCGTCCAGGTCGGAAGCGAACTGCGCGAACGCAGCCAGTTCACGGTACTGGGCCAGATCGGTACGGATACCGCCGGACAGCTTCTTGACGACCTTGGTCTGTGCGGCACCGCCAACGCGCGACACCGAGATACCGGCGTTGATGGCGGGGCGGATACCCGCGTTGAACAGGTCGGTTTCCAGGAAGATCTGGCCGTCGGTGATCGAGATCACGTTGGTCGGCACGAAAGCGGACACGTCGCCAGCCTGCGTTTCGATCACGGGCAGCGCGGTCAGCGAGCCGGTCTTGCCGGTCACGGCACCCTTGGTGAACTTCTCGACATAGTCGGCGTTCACGCGGGCTGCGCGCTCGAGCAGACGCGAGTGCAGGTAGAACACGTCGCCGGGATAGGCTTCGCGGCCCGGCGGGCGGCGCAGCAGCAGCGACACCTGGCGGTATGCCCAGGCTTGCTTGGTCAGGTCGTCATAGACGATCAGCGCGTCTTCGCCGCGGTCGCGGAAGTACTCGCCCATCGTGCAGCCGGCGTAGGCAGCCAGGTACTGCATGGCGGCGGAGTCCGAAGCGGTAGCGGCGACCACGATGGTGTATTCCATCGCGCCCAGTTCTTCGAGCTTGCGCACCACGTTGTTCACGGTCGAAGCCTTCTGACCGATTGCCACGTAGACGCAGAAAACGCCCTTGCCCTTCTGGTTGATGATGGCGTCGACAGCAACGGCGGTCTTGCCGGTCTGGCGGTCGCCAATGATCAGCTCGCGCTGGCCACGGCCGATCGGCACCATCGCGTCGATCGACTTCAGGCCGGTCTGCACCGGCTGGCTCACCGACTGACGTGCGATCACGCCAGGGGCAACCTTCTCGATCACGTCAAATTCCTTGGCGTTGATCGGGCCCTTGCCGTCGATCGGCTGACCCAGCGTGTTGACCACGCGGCCCAGCAGTTCCTTGCCAACCGGCACTTCCAGAATGCGGCCGGTGCACTTGACCGGGTCGCCTTCCGAAATGTGTTCATACTCGCCCAGCACCACGGCGCCGACAGAGTCGCGCTCGAGGTTCAGCGCGAGGCCGAAGGTGTTGCCGGGGAATTCCAGCATCTCGCCCTGCATCACGCCGGACAGGCCGTGCACGCGGCAGATACCATCGGTCACGGAAATTACCGTGCCGGTGTTGCGCACTTCAGCGTCGGCGCCAAGACCCGAGATGCGGGACTTGATCAGCTCGCTGATTTCTGAGGGGTTCAGTTGCATCACAATGCTCCTAATTCTTCAATCCGTCGGCCGGTGTGCGCTTACGCGCATCATGCGGTCAGCGCCGTTTGCATTGCTGCCAGGCGCGCACGCACGGAGGTGTCGAGCACTTCGTCTCCGACCTTGACGCGCACGCCGCCAATCAGCGACGGGTCCACCGCAACCGAAGGCTGCAGCTTGCGGCCGAACTTGCGTTCGAGCGCGGCGACGAGGTCGGTCAGCGTTGCGCCCTCGATGGGGTAGGCACTCGTGATCTCGACATCGGCCGACCCTTCACGGTCGTTCTTGAGCGCATGGAACTGCTCGGCGATTTCCGGCAAAACCGACAGGCGGTGGTTAGCCACCAGCAGGTTGACGAAGCGTTTGGCTTCATCGTTGACCGGAGACTTCAGGGCCGACAGGAACAGTGCGGTCAGCTTGTCGCCTTGCACTTTCGGATCGCCAGCCACCGCCTTCATGTCGGGATTGGCGGCAACTTGCCCCATTTCCGACACCAGCTCGGACCATGCATCCAGATTGCCGCTCGACTCGGTCGCGACGCGGAACAGCGCCTCGGCGTAGGGACGGGCAATGGTTGCGGTTTCAGCCATGATTAGAGCTCAGCTTTGAGTTGATTGAGCAGATCGGCGTGGACCTGCGCGTTCACTTCGCGCTTGAGGATCTGCTCGGCACCCTTGACGGCCAGCACGGCGACCTGGTCGCGCAATTGCTCGCGCGCGCGGGTGACTTGCTGTTCGGCTTCGGCCTTGGCCTGGGTAATGATGCGTGCGGCTTCTGCCTGGGCGTTCTGCTTGATCTCGTCAGCCGTCAACTGAGCGCGCTTCTCGGCGTCAGCGACGCGTTGGGCACCTTCGGTGCGGGCTTCGGCCAGGGCCTGGTCCACACGCTTGTTGGCGAGTTCGAGTTCAGCCTTGCCTTTTTCGGCGGCGGCGAGGCCATCGGCGATCTTCTTTGCGCGTTCGTCGAGCGCCTTCACCAGCGGCGGCCAAATGAATTTGGCAACTACCCACCACAGGATGAAGAACACGACCATCTGCGCAAAAAACGTTGCGTTCAGATTCATGGTGTGTTCCTTTCGGTAATCAAACTACAGATAAATGCGCAAGGGCGGCCAGGCTAAGTGGCCCGCGCCGCCCGTCAGCATCATGCAGACCGAAAAGAATTACTTGATGACAGCCAGCAGCGGGTTGGCGAATGCGAACAGCATTGCAACGCCCACGCCGATCAGGAATGCTGCATCGATCAGACCAGCCAGCAGGAACATCTTGGTTTGCAGCGGGTTCATCAGTTCAGGCTGACGTGCGCACGCTTCGATGTACTTGCCACCCATCAGGGCGATACCCAGGCAGGCGCCGATTGCGCCCAGACCGATGATGATGCCGATACCGATGGCGGTCAGACCCTGGATGTTGGCGAGATATGCTTGCATGACTACTCCTTTAATTGAGAAGAGACTTGGAACCAAAAAACTAAAAACCGGAAATCTTGAATCAGTGGTGATCGTGTGCCTGGCCGATGTACACCAGCGTCAGCATCATGAAAATGAAGGCCTGGAGCAGAACGATCAGGATGTGGAAGATCGCCCATACCGTACCGGCCAGCACATGACCGACGAAGCCCAGCGCGGAAAGGTCCGCACCAAACGTCCAGATGGAACCCAGCAGCGCGATCAGCAGGAATATCAGTTCGCCGGCGTACATGTTGCCGAACAACCGCATGCCCAGCGAGACCGCCTTGGCCAGGAATTCAATCAGGTTCAGGATCAGGTTGAACGGTGCCAGGTACCACTTGGCGCCGAACGGGGCCGACAGCAGCTCGTGAACGAAACCGCCCGTGCCCTTGATCTTGAAGCTGTAATAGATCATCAGCACCAGCACGGCGCACGACATGCCCAGCGTGCCGTTCAGGTCGGCCGTGGCAACCGCGCGGTGGTGCGGCAGATGGATGTGGAACATGCCCAGCAGGCCGTTCAGGCCGGTGACCCAGTCGACCGGGATCAAGTCGATGGCGTTCATCACCGTGATCCAGCAGAACACCATCAGCGCCAGCGGGGCGATGAAGGAACGGTCGCCATGGATGATGCCCTTGGCCTGATCGTCGACCATCTCGACGATCATCTCGACGAAAGCCTGGAAGCGACCCGGCACGCCGGGGGTGGCACGGCGGGCGGCGGCGTACAGGAACGCCACCGCGATGAAGCCGCACAGCACCGACCAGAATACGGTGTCGTAGTTGATCACGCTGAAGTCAACGACGGAGGCTTGCTTGCCGCCAACCGTGTTGAGGTTCTGCAAGTGTTCGGCGATATAGCCGGAGGGGGTGAGGGCCTGTTCGGCGCCTTGAGCAGCTGACATGTCGAAACGAACCGTAATATTGCGAAACCAGTTGCCGGCATTTTGCCGGTACGCTTCTTGCGCCGCCTTCAGCATCATTTGCTGGTCACCGCGGGCAAGCTCGTTTGAACCTTACCTGCGCCGCGCTTCACTGTTGTGACGCGCCACGCCAAAAAAACGCTTGATATTCCGTTTTCGTGCCCCACTTCCACGGGAAGCACACTTATGCGATCTACCGGACCTGGCCACTTTGCCCTGAGACACACCCTCAGCGAATCGCCAGCGCCACCCAGTAGGTCTTGAGCGCAAGCAGGAACGTGACCAGCATCGGAACCCAGCGCAACTCGCTGTACAGCACCACCACCAGCACAAACAGCGCGGCGGTGGCAAACACCTTGATCGCCTCGCCGACCACCAGTCCGCTGATCGAGGGACGCTCGCGCGACATCCACAGACGCAAGGCAAAGAAGCCGCTGGGCACGAAACACACCGTGCCGCCAAATAGTGCGGACCATCCCGCCGCGCCGGCGTTGCCGCCAGCAAACAGCCGCCAGGCAATGGCCGACAATACAGTTACCGCCACCTGCGCCAGCACGACCCTGCCGGGCGTCATGCGCGAAGGGCGCAGCGCGCGCTCGCCGAACAGCGTTTCCGCCTCGACGCGCGACAGCGGTTCGACCGCCTCTTCCTCGCGCTCTGCCTCGTCATCTTCCCAGGCATTACGCGGCTGCCGGTCTTTTTCCCGACCAGCATCCTGACGATCTGAAACCACCTGCGTATTGCCTCTGCTTGTTGTTTAATCCGACCCGGAACTTTTCTGAACCGGCCGGATTTCAAACCGCATGATTTTACGAGGAATGCACCATGCGCGTCAATCTGCTTACAGACGCCTTGCAACATTCCGCATTGGGCTTGCAATCCTCACGCACCAATGGTGCGCGCGCGATCGACGGCAACCAATAACGCGCCAGGTAATTGAATCACCTTGAGATGACGGCGCACCATGGTTGTTTAACGCCTTTGCAAGGACCTCGCGCAGAGCGATTCGCGGCCGGGCCGTGGCACTGGAACCATGCACGGCCGCCCGTTAATCGCGCACTATTTTCGGGAACCCCGCTCTGGCGGGCGGCTGGATCTCGCCGGGCTCGCGCAGGCGTGTCAGTACACCGTCGAGCGCATCGTTGCTGGTGAAGTGGATGGTGAGATGACCTTTGCCCCGCGTGCCCAGCTTGATCTGCACCGGCAGGCCGAGCACATCGGATAGTTCTTCCTCAAGGCGCGCGACGTCGCGCGCCGGCGCGCCGTTGTTCGGCTTCTGCAACCTCAGGTCGAAGGGCTTGAGGTTGGCGGCTACCAGCTTTTCGGTCTCGCGCACCGATAAGCGCTTGTTGACGATCTGGTTGGCGAGCGTGATCTGGTTGGCGCCGTCGACAGAGAGCAAGGCGCGCGCGTGACCCATGTCGAGATCGCCCGCCATCAGCATGGTCTGCACCGGCTGGGCCAGGTTCAGCAATCGCAGCAGGTTGGATACCGCACTGCGCGAGCGCCCTACCGATTCGGCGGCCTGCTCGTGCGTGAAACTGAATTCGCGCACCAGGCGCATGATGCCTTGCGCTTCTTCCAGCGGATTGAGGTCTTCGCGCTGGATATTCTCGATGAGCGCCATCGCGGCCGCGGCTTCGTCGGCCACGTCCTTGACCAGCACCGGCACTTCTTCGAGACCGGCGATCCTGGAAGCGCGGAAGCGCCGCTCCCCGGCAATGATTTCGTAACGATCCGGCTCGGCCACGCGGCGCACCAGGATCGGCTGCATCAGACCCTGGGCGCGAATGCTCGCGGCCAGCTCCTGCAGCGCGCCCTCGTCCATGCGCGTGCGCGGCTGGTACTTGCCCGGCTGGAGCTGGTCCAGTCGCAGCACGGACGGCGCGCCCTCCTGCCTGACGGCATCGACAATCTCGGCTGGCCCACCCAGCAGGGCTTCCAGTCCGCGGCCCAGGCCCTTCTTCTTCGCGGTGCTCATGTCGGTATCCTGTATACGGTGAATCTCAGTACAGTGAATCTCAGCCCGGCACTCAGCCGAGTTGCTTGACGCGCGCGATCATCTCCGCGCCGAAGTCGAGGTAAGCCTTGGCGCCCTTGGAGGACGGATCGAAAGCCACGCCAGGTATGCCGTAGGACGGCGCTTCGGCCAGCCGCACATTGCGGGGGATCATGGTCTTGAAGACCTTTTCGCCGAAATGCGATTCGAGCTGGGCGGAGACCTGTTGCTGCAATGTGACACGTGGATCAAACAT
The DNA here is from genome assembly GCF_056398885.1 of Cupriavidus sp. 01T418. Lineage (NCBI taxonomy): Bacteria > Pseudomonadati > Pseudomonadota > Betaproteobacteria > Burkholderiales > Burkholderiaceae > Cupriavidus > Cupriavidus sp. 01T418. The sequence continues at coordinate 38,230 of NZ_JBFTQG010000020.1, read as the reverse complement.
CACACGTAGCAGACCGATCACCTTCAGGTCCCGATTGAGATTGGCRTGCACCTGCTTGATGGTGTTGACCAGATCGGACAGCCCTTCCAGCGCGAAGTACTCGCACTGCATCGGCACGATCACGCCATTGGCCGCGCACAATCCGTTGAGGGTCAGCAGCGAGAGCGACGGCGGGCAGTCGATCAGCACGAAATCGTACTCGTCAGCGACTTCGGAAAGCGCGTTCCTGAGCCGGCGCTCGCGCTGGTCCAGTTCGACCAGTTCCACTTCCGCGCCGGCCAGCTCGCGGTTGGCGGGCAGCACATCGTACTTGCCGGACTCGGAATGCTGGCGTGCCTGGGCCACAGAGGACAGGCCGACCAGCACCTGATAGACGCTGTGTTCGAGAGACTGCTTGTCGATGCCGGAACCCATCGAGGCATTGCCCTGCGGATCGAGGTCGACCAGCAACACGCGCTGCTCCTGTGCCGCCAGACCGGCGGCAAGGTTCACCGTGGTAGTGGTCTTGCCGACGCCGCCCTTCTGGTTTGCGATCGCGAATACCTTGGCCATATGCTCCTGCTGCTCCTGCTTGATTTCTACCTGCCGGGGGTGGACGCCGGCGATAACCACCGGCCGGGTCAACGGCGCGACAGCACCACCAGGTGACGCTCTGCGTCCAGCTCCGGCACGGTCAGGCGCGGTATCGCCTCGACCTGCCACCCGGCCATCAGCCCGGCCGCTTCCATGCGGTCGAGCTCGGGCTGGGGATAAACGCCCTTCATTGCGATCAGCTTGCCGTTCGGCGCCAGCAGGTGGCCAGCGAGCGAAACGAAATCGCTCAGCTCGGCAAACGCGCGCGACGTGATGACCGCATAGCCCTTGTCGTCTTCCAGCTTTTCCACCGGACCCCAATGGGCAGCGGCATTGGACAGGCCGAGCTGCGCCCGGCACTGCGTGAGAAAGGCTGTTTTCTTTTGCACGATGTCGACCATCAACACCGACACGTCGGGACAGGCGATGGCCAGCGGCAGCCCGGGCATGCCGCCGCCCGAACCCACGTCGAGCACCCGGCCGCGCGCGCCCTCCTCCACCGCGGCGGCACGCGCCGCCTCCGCCAGCGCCGGCACGGCGGCCAGCGAATCCAGCATGTGGTGGGTCAGCATTTCGTCGGGATGACGGATGGCGGTCAGGTTATAGACGCCGTTCCATTTGCGCAGCAGCGCAAGGTAGGCAAACAACTGGTCGATCTGCGGCGCGGAAAGAACCAGGCCGATGGCGGACAAGCCCGCCTCCATGCGGCGGCGCTGGTCGGCATCGTCCACGGCCGCGTAGCGTTGGTTCCTCACTCAGGCGGCCTCTTGGCTGGAGTCGGACTTGGTACGCCCCATGCCCTTCTTCTTCAGATGGACAAGCAGCAGCGAAATCGCCGCCGGCGTGACGCCGGATATACGTGACGCCTGGCCGAGCGTTTCGGGGCGATGCTGGTTCAGCTTCTGGCCGACCTCGATGCCAAGGCCGCGCACTTCGGTGTAATCGAAGTTCTCGGGCAGGCGCGTGGATTCGTTGGCTTCCAGCTTATCCACCTCGGCCGCCTGGCGGGCGATATAGCCGTGGTACTTGATACCGATCTCGATCTGCTCGCTGATTTGTTCGACCAGCAGCGGATCCGCATCGAGTGCTTGAGCCGGTGCGAACTTGCCATCCTGCAGTGCCATCAGTGCGTCATACGTGACTGCCGGACGGCGCAGCAAATCTGCGAGGTTGTACTCACGCTCGATCGCCTTACCTAGCAACGGTACTGCATCCGCTTCCGGCAGCAGGCTCGGATTGACCCAGGTACTCTTCAAGCGCTCTGTTTCACGTGAAACAGCGTCACGCTTCCGATTGAAGGCATCCCAGCGCACATCATCGACCACGCCCAGCTCCCGTCCGGCCTCGGTCAGTCGCATATCGGCATTATCTTCGCGCAGGCTCAACCGGAACTCTGCGCGGCTGGTGAACATTCGGTATGGTTCCGAGACCCCGCGGGTGATCAGATCGTCGACCAGAACCCCAAGATAGGCCTGGTCCCGACGGGGAGTCCAGGCATCGCGCTCCCGCACGAAGCAGCCGGCGTTGATGCCGGCCAGCAGGCCCTGTGCCGCGGCTTCTTCGTAGCCAGTGGTGCCGTTGATCTGCCCGGCAAAAAACAGCCCACGAATCGCCTTGGACTCCAGCGAGGCCTTCAGCGCACGCGGATCGAAGTAGTCGTACTCGATGGCGTAGCCGGGCCGCAGGATATGCGCGTTCTCCATGCCACGGATGGAATGCACCAGGGCAAGTTGCACGTCGAACGGCAGGCTGGTCGAGATCCCGTTGGGGTAGAACTCATTGGTCGTCAACCCCTCCGGTTCCAGGAAGATCTGGTGACTGTCCTTGCCGGCAAAACGGTGGATCTTGTCTTCGATACTCGGGCAGTAGCGCGGCCCTACCCCTTCGATCACACCGGTGTACATCGGCGAACGATCGAGGCCGCCACGAATGATGTCGTGGGTGCGGCTATTGGTATGCGTGATCCAGCACGGCAGTTGCTGCGGGTGCTGCTCGGCGCGCCCGAGGAAGGAGAAGACTGGCACCGGGTCGAGATCACCCGGCTGCTCCTCCATCACCGAGAAGTCGATGGTGCGGCCGTCGATGCGCGGCGGCGTGCCAGTCTTCAAGCGGCCTTGCGGCAGCTTGAGTTCCTTCAGGCGCGCGGAGAGCGATACCGATGCGGGATCGCCAGCGCGACCGCCCGTGTAGTTATCCAGTCCCACGTGAATCTTGCCGTCGAGGAAGGTACCGGCAGTCAGCACAACCGCGCGAGCGCGGAAGGTGATGCCAACCTGGGTAACGGCGCCGACCACGCGGTCACCCTCCACCACCAGGTCATCCACGGCCTGCTGGAACAGCATCAGGTTGGGCTGGTTCTCCAGCCGTGTGCGGATCGCCTTGCGGTACTGCACGCGATCGGCCTGGGCCCGGGTGGCGCGCACGGCCGGGCCCTTGCTGGAATTCAGGATGCGGAACTGGATGCCCGACTCATCCGTGGCAGCCGCCATGGCGCCGCCCATCGCGTCCACCTCCTTGACGAGATGGCCCTTGCCAATGCCGCCGATCGACGGATTGCAGCTCATCTGGCCGAGGGTCTCGATGTTGTGGCTCAGCAGCAGCGTCTGGCAGCCCATACGCGCTGCGGCGAGGGCGGCTTCCGTGCCGGCGTGGCCACCACCGACGACAATGACATCGAATTCTTTTGGGTAAAGCATGGAGGTACCTCCTCCGGGAGGCTGGCGGGGATGAACGGGATGCCGAATTATAACGGCAATCGCTGTGGCGTCCCTGTGCCGCAGCATGTTTCACGTGAAACATGCCGCATGCACAACCCGGGTGTGTTCCACGTGAAACAAAAAAGCCGGGCTCAATGGCCCGGCTGGCTGTTCGGATTGGTTCGCGAGGAGGCGCTATGCCCTGCCCTGCGTCTGCAAGTAAGCAGCGATGCGTTCAACCAAGCGGCCCAGGTCGGCCTGAAGCTGCTTGAACCCGGCGTTGCGCTCGCGCGTCACCTCGTCCATATACAGCGGCCTACGGATTTCGATCTGCAGACTATTGCGGCGCTCCGCCGGACGGCCAATCTGCGCGATCAGTTGCACGCCTTTGTACGGATCATTGCGCGCCACCGTGTAGCCAAGCGCCCGCAGCTCGGAAGCCACCAGGTCTACGAAGCCCGGCTCGCAGGTCGTGCCATCCCGGTCCCCCAGCACGAAGTCGGCAAGTGGATGGGGGCTTTGGATCTTGAGCCGCTCATAGGCATTGTTCGGCATCGAGTGCAGGTTCAGGTGCCAGACCGCGCCGAAGCGGCGGTAGGTCTCCTCCACGGCCGCCGACAGCGCCTGGTGGTACGGACGGTAATAGCGATCGATCCGGTCGCGTACCTCTTGCAGCGAGAGCTTGCGGTCATAAATCGGTGTGGCCGCATCCACATTGCGCCAGATCAGTCCGTAGCCAAGACGCGTCTTCTCGCCCGGCGAGAGCGGCTCGGGCCAGGTACCGTCCAGCAAATCGGGATCCAGATCGTCGAGCGTACGGTTGGGATCGATATAGACGCGCGGGAAATTCGCTGCGATCAGCGTGCCGCCACTGCGCGGCACGGCTTCCCACAGCGATTCCACGTGGGTGTCCTCGCCGCCGCGAAGCCGCTGCACCGGGATGGCCGCGTCAAAATCCTGCGGATAGTGCGTGCCGCTATGCGGCGAATCGCACACCAGCGGCAAGGCCTGCGCCTGCGGCGCGAACTGGACAAAGGGTTCGAAGCTGTCAGTCATGCCATCAATCCAGCTTGATATTGGCGGCCTTGGCCACGCGTGCATAGCGCGCCATCGCCTGCTGGATCTGCGCCTTGAACTGGTCAGGCGTGGTCGGCACCAGCGTGCCGCCCGACTCTTCCACCTTGCGCTTGAACTCGGGAACCTGCATGGCCTTGCGGATGGCCGCGTTCAGCTTGTCCACGATCGCGGGAGGCGTGCCGGCCGGCGCCACGATACCGAACCAGCCGCCATCGCCCATCTCCTTGTAGCCGAGCTCCGCATAGGTGGGTACGTTTGGCAACTGCGGCGAACGCGCGGCGCCAAGCACCGCCAGCGCGCGCAGGCGGCCCGACTTCACGTGCGGCAGCGCGGAGGCCAGGTTGTCCGAGATTGCATTGACCTGCCCTGCCACCGCATCATTGAGCCCAAGACCGGCGCCCTTGTACGRCACATGCAGCAGCTCGATCTTGGCCAGCATCTGGAAATTCTCGAGATTTACGTGGCCGAGGGTCCCCGTGCCCGGCGAGGCAACCGAATACTTGCCCGGATTGGCCTTGGCCAGGGCAACAAATTCCTGCATGGTTTTCGCCGGCACGCTCGGATGCACCGTGAATACGCTTGGCATCGACACCACATTGGTGATCGGCGCAAAGTCCTTGATCGGATCGTAGCCAAGCTTCGGATACACGGCCGGGTTCGAGCCATGCGTGCTCACGGTGGCCATGCCGATCGTGTAGCCATCCGGCGCCGAGCGCGCCACCATCTCCATGCCGATGGAGCCGCCCGCCCCACCCTTGTTGTCCACCACGATGGTCTGACCCAGTTCGCGGCCGACAAACTCTGCCACCAGGCGCGCCGATAGGTCGGTGGAGCCGCCCGCGGCAAAGGGCACGACCAGCCGAATCGGCTTGTTCGGATAGCTGGCCTGCGCCTGCGCGCCGCCGGCAGCGACGAGGCTGGCGCATGCCGCCAGGCAAGACAGGACAAAATGCCGGCGCGGCGATAGGACTCGGGTCATGCGGACTTCTCCTTGGATTTATATGGGTTGGCTCGCCAAGTGTCGGGAGTTTACCGAGTCCGCACAAACGACTATATTGCACGGTTGCATTACAAAAACTCATTCTCGACCCAACCCCTCCCCTACTCCATGCGGCTGCGCTCGCCCTCGATGTCCGAACTGCATGCCTTTGCCGCCGCCGCGCGGCTGGGCAGCTTCACGCGCGCGGCCGAGGATCTTTGCGTCACGCAGGGTGCCATCAGCCGCGCCATCTCCCGACTGGAATCGCATTTCGGGCAACCCCTGCTCCAGCGCAATGCGCACCGCTTGACCCTCACGGATGCCGGCCGGCAGCTGCTCGACGCGGTAGCCGGCCCGCTGGCGGCCATCGAGAACGCCAGCGCCGCCCTCCTGGCCCGTGACCGCCAGCATCACCTGACGCTATCGGCCGTGCCTACGCTGGCCAGTGTGTGGCTGGTGCCAAGGCTGCCGGACTTCCACCGCCGCTATCCCGAGATCCGCCTGGACTTCGTGCCGTACCGGCGCGATGAGGACTTTTCCGGCCCCGCGCCGGATGCCGCGATCCTGGCCGGCACGCCAGACCGCTGGCCAAGCCTGCAAAGCGACTACGTCATCGGCAGCGAGATGGTGCCCATCTGCCACCCCGACCGCGCCCGCGCGCGGCGCGAGGCAGGCCGCTGGTCCGAGCCCGCCGAACTGCTCGCCGAGCCCCTGCTCTACCACACCACCGCCCCGCAAAACTGGCAGCACTGGCTGTGGGCCGCAGGCGTACCCAGTGCTGCGCCCACGCTTTCGACGGGCTTCGACCAGGTCTCTATCCTGGTGCAGGCGGTCAAGGCGGATATGGGCGTGGCGGTGCTGCAGCGCTGCCTGGTACGAGATGAGATCGCCGCGGGACGCGTGGCGGTGCCGTTCGATTTGCCGATCCGGCTGACGCGAGGCTACTACCTGTGCGTGCCGCGGGAGCGGCGGGACCATCCAGCGTTCGCGCAGTTTCGGGCGTGGTTGCTCGACATGGCGGCGCAGAATCCGGACGTGCTCCAACTTGGCGAGGTAAATTCGCTGGATAGATAGAACATCGCATAATTTCTTACATCTCATCCATAAGACGAATATATATGCGCCACCCTACCATCCAAGAATCATAAACAGAATATTTTCTTTATTTTCTCGGCTCATATATTTATAGCCCGAATGAAAAGCGTACCCGGCGCTGCGCTCTCCAGCGGACTGGAAGCGTGGCCCACCGGCTTTGCCATAAAATGCACCATAAGAATAATAGTAGCGAACAATACTCGCTATTATTCATACGAAGCATTATCTGAAAAACCGGTAGCGCTAGGCCGCCTTCTTCGCCAACCCCAGATACGTCTCGATCACCTTCGGATTAGCCGCCAGCTCCGCCGCCGGCCCCTCCATCGCCATATCGCCCGTCTCGATCACGTACCCATAGTCCGCCACCTGCAGCGCAGCCCGCGCATTCTGCTCGATCAGCAGCGTCGCCACCCCCGTCTTTCGCAGGTCATTGATGATGTGGAAGATCTCCTTCACGATCAGCGGCGCCAGCCCAAGGCTCGGCTCATCCAGCATCAGCAACAGCGGCTTGGCCATCAGCGCGCGGCCCAGCGCAAGCATCTGGCGCTCGCCGCCGGACAGCGTGCCGGCATCCTGCCTCGCCCGCTCCTTCAAGCGCGGGAACAGCCCATAGACCACTTCCATCTGGTCGAGGAAATTCTTCTCGCCGGCACGCTTGCGGCGATACGCGCCGAGCACCAGGTTGTCCGCCACGCTCATCGAGCCGAACAGCTCGCGCGTCTCCGGCACCAGGCACATGCCGCGCGCCACGCGGCCCTCTACCGGCAAGCCGGCGAGATCATGGCCGAGATACGTCACCATGCCGGTCGAGGACCCAATCACCGGCAGCGCACCCATGATCGCGTTGAGCATCGTGGACTTGCCCGCGCCGTTGGGACCAATGACCGTGACGATCTTGCCTGCCTCCACTTTCAGGTTGGCGCCGTGCACCGCTTCGACCTTGCCGTAGCGCACATGAAGGTCCTTGACTTCGAGGATCGGGCTCATTGTCGTTTCCTTACTCCACGCCGCCGAGATAGGCCTCGAGCACCGCCGGGTTCTTCTGTATTTCCTCGGGTACGCCTTGCGCGATGCGCGTACCAAATTCCATCACCACCAGGCGGTCGGTGAGATTCATCACGAAGTCCATGTCGTGCTCGACCAGCAGCACGCTCATACCCTCGCCCTTGAGCTTCTTCAACAGCTCGGCAAGCCCCTGCTTCTCCTTGTAGCGCAGACCCGCGGCTGGCTCGTCGAGCAGCAGCAGCGCGGGATCGCAGCACAGTGCACGCGCGATCTCCAGAATACGTTGCTGGCCCAGCGCGAGGCTGCCGGCTTCCATGTACATGCAGTCGGCCAGGCCCACGCGTTCGAGCTGGCGCGCGGCTTCATGCAGCAGCTTCGCTTCTTCGTTCCTGTTCATGCGCAGGATCGCCGCGGTCACGCCGCCCTGCGCCGCGAAATCGCCACGCAGGTGCGCGCCGATCGCCACGTTCTCCAGGACAGTCATGGTCGGCAGCAGATGCACGTGCTGGAAGGTACGGCCAATGCCGCGCTTGACGATCTCGCGCGAGGGCAGCCCGGAGATCTGCTCGCCACGATAGCGCACTTCGCCGCGCGTGGCGGGCAGCACGCCGGTGACGAGATTGAAGGTGGTGGACTTGCCCGCGCCGTTGGGACCGATCAGGCCGATGATTTCACCGGCGCGTACCTGGAAGCTGACGTCGTTGACCGCCACCAGCCCGCCAAACTCCTTGCGCGCCGCCCTCACATCGAGAATCAGTTCACCAGCCTGCGGCTTCGCGCGCAGCGGCAGAAGCTCGGCCTGCGCCGGTGCCACCACCGGCGGCCCGCTCGGGAACAGCTTCTTGATAAACGGCCAGATGCCATCGCGCGCGTATTGCAGCAGCAGCACCATCAGCACGCCGAACACGATGGTTTCGAAGTTGCCGTTGGCGCCCAGCAGCTTGGGCAGCACGCCTTGCAGCACGTCCTTCAGGATGGTGAGAATACCCGCGCCGAGCACCGCGCCCCACACATGGCCCGCGCCGCCCACCACCGCCATGAACAGATACTCGATGCCATAGTTCAGGCCAAACGGCGTGGGGTTCACCGCGCGCTGCAGATGCGCGTAGAGGAAGCCCGAGATGCAGGCGAGCATCGCCGCCACCACGAAGATCACGACCTTCATCCACGCAGTGTTGACGCCCATCGCCTCGGCCATGGTGCCGCCGCCCTTGAGCGCGCGGATGGCGCGGCCCGGGCGCGAGTTGAGCAGGTTCTGCATGGCTATCACCGCCAGCAGCACCACGGCCCAGATCAGGTAGAACATCGAGCGGCCGGAGGCCAGGTCGATACCGGGCAGGTGCAGCACCGGAATCCCGTTGAGGCCGTCGTACTTGCCGAGGAACTCCAGGTTGCCGAACAGGAAGAACAGCGACAGCCCCCAGGCGATGGTGGCCAGCGGCAGGTAGTGCCCGGACATGCGCATGGTGATCAGCCCGATCACATAGGCCGAGGCCATCGTGATGACCAGCCCCGCCAGCAGGCCGAGCCACGGCGACAGCCCGAACTGCGTGCTGAGATACGCCGTGCTGTAGGCACCCAGGCCAACGAAGGCGCCCTGCCCGAAGGAGATCATGCCGCCCACGCCGGTGAGCAGCACCAGCCCGATGGCAACGATGCTGTACAGGCCTATATAGTTGCCCAGCGTGATCCAGAACTCGGGCGTGGGCAGCACCGGCAACAATCCCAGCACCGCCGCGAAGGCCAGCAGGAAAATTCGGTTCTTGAGGTTTGCGTTCATGGCGTGTCCCTTATTCCTCGTCTTCCACATGCTTGCTGGCCAGCGAGCGCCACAGCAGCACGGGCAGGATCAGGGTGAACACGATGACCTCCTTGAAGGCGCTCGCCCAGAAGGAGGAATAGGATTCGAGCAGCCCCACCAGGATGGCGCCGGCAGCCGCCACCGGATAACTCACCAGGCCGCCAACGATGGCGCCGACAAATCCCTTCAGGCCGATCAGGAAGCCCGATTCGTAGTAGACCGTGGTCAGCGGCGCAATCAGGATGCCGCACAGCGCGCCCATCGCCGCCGCGAGCGTGAACGACAGCCGCCCGGCCTGGGTCGTGCCGATGCCCACCAGGCGCGCGCCGAGCCGATTGACAGCGGTGGCACGCAGCGCCTTGCCGGCGATGGTGCGCTCGAAGTAGAAATACAGCCCCACGATCAGCAATGCCGATACGCCGACCACCCACAGGCTCTGGCCGGAGATCGTCAGGCTCCCCACTTCGAAGCGGGCCTCGGAGAACGGCGTGGTGCGCGAACCTTCGGCACCGAACATCACCAGGCCCAGCCCGACCAGCGCGAAGTGCACGCCCACCGAGACGATCAGCAGCACCAGCGTGCTGGCCTCCGCCAGCGGCTGGTAAGCCAGGCGGTACAGCATGGGGCCGAGCGGAATCACGATCAGCAGGGCCAGCGCGACCTGCGCCGGAATCGGCATCGACTGCCCGTCGAAATTCTGCGCCAGCAGATGCACGGCCAGCGGGAAGACCAGGTACTTCCCGGCCAGCACCGCCAGTCGCCTTGCGGCGGTACGGCGCAGTTCGGCGCTGCGCAGCATGGTGATCGTCTCGTAGAGAAAGGTCAGCACGCCCATGACCAGCAGCAGCCAGCTGCTTTGCGGCGCATGGCCTGACTGGATCGCCGCCAGCGTCAGCGCGCCATAGGCGACGAACTCCCCTTGCGGAATGAAGATGACGCGGGTCACGGAGAACACCAGCACCAGGGCCAGCGCGAGCAACGCATAGATGGCGCCCGAGGTGATCCCGTCCTGCGCCAGGATGGCGGCGATCGAGAGGTCCATTGTCTCCCCGTATTGTTGATGAGCCGGCCGGCGAGGGAGGCCGGCTGGCTGGTTGGATTGCAAATTACGAAATGGTAAGGCACTTACGCCTGGCAAAAATACCGACGAACCCTTGGGTTGCGCAATGCCACATCGGCCATCCGCCATGGCAGGCGGGGCAACCAACACGTTAAATAAGTGCGCACTGCCGGGCGCGCCCAACAAAAAGGGCGCATGGCTGGCCATGCGCCCTCGCTGCGCTGCGTGCACCCAGGCCGGCAGTCTTACCTGGTCTGCAACTTCCACTTGCCGTCGACGATCTCCACCATCACGCGCGCGCGCTGATCCAGGCCGAGGTGGTCCGTCGGCGTCATATTCATGATGCCGTGCGAAACCGGCAGTTCCTTGGTCTGCTCCATCGCATCGCGCAGCGCCTTGCGGAACTCCTTGGTACCCGGCTGGCCCTTTTTCAGCGCCTCGGGAATGGCGTGCTGCAGCAGCAGGCCTGCGTCCCAGGCATGGCCGCCGAAGGTCGAAACCTGGCCGCCGAACGCCTTCTCGTACGTCGTCTTGTAGGTGATGGCCGGCTTCTTGACCGGGTTGGTGTCAGGCAGTTGCTCGGCCACCAGCAGGGGACCGGCCGGCAGGAAGGTGCCTTCGCAATCCTTGCCGCACACGCGCAGGAAGTCGGGGTTGGCCACACCGTGGGTCTGGTAGATCTTGCCCTTCCAGCCGCGCTCCTTGAGCGCCTTGGCGGGCAGCGCGGCGGGCGTACCCGAACCAGCGATCAGCACCGCATCGGGATTGCTCCCCATCATCTTGAGCACCTGGCCGGTGACCGAGGTATCGGTGCGCGCGAAGCGTTCGTTGGCCACCACCTTGAGCTTGCGCATCTCCGCCACCTTGGCGAACTCCTGCGCCCAGCTATCGCCGTAGGCATCCGCGAAGCCGATAAAGGCCACCGTCTTCACGTTGTGGTTGGTCATGTGCTCGGCAATGGCCGTTGCCATGAGCGAGTCGTTCTGCGGCGTCTTGAAGACCCAGTAGCGCTTGGCGTCCATCGGCTCGATGATGCGGGCCGACGCGGCCATCGTGATCATCGGCGTCTCGTTCTCGGCAACAACGTCAACCATGGCCAGCGAGTTGGGCGTGACGGTGGAGCCCACCACCACGTCTACCTTGTCCTCGCTGATCAGCTTGCGCGTGTTCTTGACTGCGGTGGTGGTATCCGATGCGTCGTCGAGCACGATGTACTCGATCTTCTTGCCGGCGATCTCCCTGGGCAGCAGCGAGATGGTGTTCTTCTCCGGGATGCCCAGCGAAGCCGCGGGTCCCGTGGCCGATAGCGTTACCCCGACCTTGACCTGGGCGCTGGCGGTGCCGGCACACAGGCTGGCGGCAGCGAAAGCCAGCAGGCTGGCGCGCTTGAATGTCATCGTGTCTCCTTCCATTGCGGCAAACGGAAAAGGCATCCGTCCCGGCCTCCTGCCAGTCGGATGCCCCGATCTGGTCTTGTTGTCTTTCTTGTCCTTTTCATGGTGGCGCCCTTGCGGGCCCCTCCGCATGCGCAACGCCGGCGCCTGCCTGCTACCCCGGGGCGGATGGCGCATCCAGATGCGCCGCGCCCCGTCTCCCGTCCTGCGCGTGATCCCCGGCGGCGCTCGGCACGGCTTGCCACGCTAAGCCATGGCGCGCCGGACCGGCCGCTCATTCACCGACCGCACGGTCGGGAATGCGTAGCGAGTCTAGCAACAGCCATATCGCCCCGGTAGCCGGATTAACCCGCATCGCAACGTCAGCCGAGCACCTTGGGCGCCGGGGACAGGTTGCGATGCCACAGGCCGCTGGCATGCGCCACGAAGCCCGCCGCCTGTGGCGCGCCCAGCAGCGCCGGCGCCAGCAGCAAGTGCCGCACGCCGTGGGCGCGGCACCAGTCGGCCAGCAGGTCGCAGCAGGCGAGCAGCAAGGCGGCCTCCTCTTGCGCCGCTGCCGCGCTGGTCCACCATTCCGCGGCGAGCGCGGCCAGGCCGGACAGTTCGAGGTGTGGTACCAGCACCACCGGCAGGCAGCCCAGCAATGGCGGCGCCGGGGCACCCTCGCTCATCGCCAGCACGCAGACGCCCCGCTCGGGCCGGGCCAGCAGGTTCTCCACCAGCGCCTGCCGGGCGCGCGCGGCAGCAATGGGCATGGTCTGCCGCGACTGCAGCCAGGTGCACAACATACCGGCATCCGCCATGGTGGCCAGCCGTACCAAGCGCTGCGGACCGCCTGGAAGCACTGGCGAATCAGCGGGGTCCGGCGGGGAAGGATTGGGGGAAGGGAAATCTGAAGGCATGGCTGGCCCGATGGCAAGGCAGCATTGTCTCATGCGCTTCCGGGCACTCGTGCGCCGGTTTCGCAGCGCAGGGTGCACCCATGCACTACAAACGGGCATTAAAAAAGGCGTTGCCAGGGATCACCCGGCAACGCCTTCATCTTATATTGGCACTCCAGCCTAGTGACTGCGCGCCTGTCGTCTCCTCGCTTCCGCCTCCATTTAACCTGCGAAAACCGTATATGGAATGTAACTAAGCGGTGCGTTTCGAGCAAGCTAGAAGAAACCCTAGCCCCAAAAGCGGGCATGTTGCCCCGCAGTCACTCCCGGGTCTTCCCGAAGCGGGCCAGCAGTTCCCCCATGATGCCGCGGCGGAAGGTCAGCACGCAGATCACGAAGATCACGCCGATCACCATGGTGACGGACTCGCCCAGCGAGCCAAACCACTGGATGCCCGTCACCGATGCCAGGAAGTTGCCGATGTCGCCCAGCTTGTTCTCCAGGGCCACCACCACGAAGGCGCCGACCAGCGGGCCCGATAGGGTACCCAGCCCGCCCACCAGCGTCATCAGGATCACCGAGCCCGACATCGACCAGTGCACATCCGTCAAGGTGGCGAAGCCCAGCACCAGCGCCTTGATCGAACCCGCCAACCCGGAAAGCGCCGCTGACAGCACAAAAACCATCAGCTTGAAGCGGTCGGTATCGTAGCCCAGCGAGATGGTACGCGGCTCGTTCTCCTTGATGGCCTTGAGGATCTGGCCGAACGGGGAATGCACCGTGCGCACGATCAGCGCGAAGGCCGCCACGATGATCGCCAGCGCCACGTAGTACAGCGTCAGGTCGTTGTCCAGCGGCAGCAGGCCGAACAGCTTGCCGCGCGGTATGCCCTGCAGGCCGTCCTCGCCACCCGTGTATGGCACCTGCAGGCAGAAGAAGAACAGCATCTGCGCCAGCGCCAGCGTGATCATCGCGAAGTAGATGCCCTGGCGCCGGATCGCGATGTAGCCGACCACATAGCCGATCAGGGCACCGCCCAGCGTGCCCAGCAGCAGCCCGACCTCGGGCGTGACGCCCCATGCCTTCATCGCGTGGCCGGCCGTGTAGGCCGCGCCGCCGAAGAAGGCGGCATGCCCGAACGACAGCAGCCCGGTATAGCCGATTAGCAGGTTGAAGGCGCACGCGAACAGCGCGAAGCACAGCACCTTCAGCACGAACACCGGATAGGCCCCGGCCATCGGCGCCACGATCAGCGCCAGCAGCAACAATCCGTACAACAGTTTCTTCTGCACGCCACGCCCCTGTCTTGTCTGCCCTGCCTGCCCTGCGGCCGCCGCCGCGCTGTTTGGTTGGCTCATCACTTCTCCCTCCCGAACAGACCGGCCGGGCGCAGCATCAGCACGATCACCATGATGAAGAACACCACCGTGGACGAGGCCTCGGGATAGAACACCTTGGTCAGGCCCTCGATCACGCCCAGGCCCAGGCCGGTCAGGATCGAACCCATGATCGAGCCCATCCCGCCGATCACCACCACGGCGAACACGATGATGATCAGGCTCTGCCCCATCAGTGGCGAGATCTGGATCACAGGCGCCGCCAGCACGCCGGCAAACGCCGCCAGCGCAACGCCGAAACCGTAGGTCAGCGTCACCATCAGCGGCACGTTGACGCCAAAGGCCTCGACCATCTTCGGGTTCTCCGTGCCGGCGCGCAGGTAGGCGCCCAGCTTGGTCTTCTCGATCAGGTACCAGGTGGAGAAGCACACCACCAGCGAGGCCGCCACCACCCAGGCCCGGTAGTTCGGCAGGATCATGAAGCCAAGGTCGGTGGCGCCGCTGAGCGCCTCCGGCGCCGAGTACGGCAGGCCGGACACACCGTAGATCGAACGGAAGATGCCCTCGATCACCAGCGTGATACCGAGTGTGAGCAGCAGCCCGTAGATATGATCCAGCTTGTAGATCCAGCGCAGCATGGTGCGCTCGATCACGATGCCGATCAGTGCCACCGCCAGCGGCGACAGCACGAGCATCACCCAGTAGTTGAGCCCGGCGTACTCCATGCCCATCCAGGCCAGCACCGCGCCGAGCATGAACAACGCCCCGTGGGCGAAATTGATCACGTTGAGCAGCCCGAAGATGACCGCAAGGCCGAGGCTCAACATCGCGTAAAAGGCACCGTTGACCAGTCCCAGCAGTAACTGGGACAGCATGGCGGGCAGAGGAATACCGAAGATGTCCATCGCAGGCGTTACCGTTTGCGCACCAGCCGGGATCCGTCGTTCCCCGCCAGGCAGGCGCTGTCAATATGAAGCGAAGCATTCCTGGCCGGGCGCCTGGCCGCGGCCAGCATCGCCACGCCGGAATCCTTCCGCTTGTGCTCCGAGCCGCGAACCCGGCGCCATGGCTGGCCCGGTGCAAACAAAGACACTGGCCCCCCGCTGCCGATGCCGGTCGACGGTACCGGGCGGGGGCAATACACGTTCAACTCACAGGCTTGCGTTTACCGCTTACTTCTTCAGCAATGCGCACTTCGATTCCGCCACCGAGGTAAAGGCCTGGTCGCCCGGGATGGTGGCCACCACCTTCAGGTAGTCCCACGGCTTCTTCGACTCGGCCGGCGACTTCACCTGCAGCAGGTACATGTCGTGAATGCCGCGACCGTCCTGGCGGATGTAGCCCTTGGTGTAGAAGTCGTTGATCTTGGTCTTCTTCAGCTCGGCCATGACCTTGTCCGGATCATCCGTCTTGGCTGCCTCGACTGCCTTCAGGTAGGTATGCACCGCGGAATAATCGGCCGCCTGCAAGCTGCTCGGCATCTTCTTCATCTTGGCGAAGTATCGCGCGGCGAACTTGCGCGTATCGTCGTTCATATCCCAGTACCAGCTGTCGGTCATCAGCAGGCCTTCGGTGTTCTTCAACCCCAGGCTGTGGATATCGTTGATGAACATCAGCAGGCCAGCGATCTTCATCGTCTTGGTGATGCCGAATTCCTTGGCCGCCTTGATCGAGTTGATGGTGTCGCCGCCGGCATTGGCCAGGCCCAGGATCTGCGCCTTCGACGACTGCGCCTGCAGCAGGAAGGAGGAGAAATCGGAGGCGTTCAGCGGATGGCGCACCGAACCCGCCACGGTGCCGCCGCTAGCCTTCACCACGGCAGCGGTGTCGGTCTCGAGCGAATGGCCGAAGGCATAGTCCGCCGTCAGGAAGAACCACGACTTGCCGCCCTGCTTGACCACTGCGCTGCCGGTGCCCTTGGCCAGCGCCACCGTGTCATAGGCGTAGTGCACGGTGTACGGCGAGCACTCCTCGTTGGTCAGGCGTGCCGTGCCGGCGCCGATATTGATGTAGACCTTCTTCTTCTCCGACGCCACCTTGTTCATGGCCAGCGCGGTGCCGGAATTGGTGCCGCCGATCAGCACGTCCAGGCCCTGCTGGTCCATCCACTCGCGCGCCTTCGACGCGGCGATGTCGGCCTTGTTCTGGTGATCCGCCGAGAGCAGCTCGATCGGCTTGCCCAGCACCTTGCCGCCGTTATCCTCGATCGCCATCTTGATGGCTTCGAGGCCGCCCGGGCCGTCGATGTCCGCGTACAGGCCCGACAAGTCGGTGATATAGCCGATCTTGACGGAATCGCCCGAGACCTGTGCCGATGCCGTACCCGTTGCCACCCCCGCTACGATAGCCGCCAGAGCGACCGCCACCCGAGTCATCTTCATTGCTTATCTCCTTGGTTTCGGCGGCACGTGACGCCACCCGTTCCTGCCCTAAAACATTGCCTGCGATGCTTGCCGGCGACGCGCGCCAGCAAGCATCAGACCCCAAGCAGTTCGTTCAGCACCGGCATCTTGGCCTGCAGCTCGGCGGCTGCGAAGCGCTCGACGATGGTGCCGTGTTCCATCACATAGAACCGATCGGCCAGCGGCGCGGCAAAGCGGAAGTTCTGCTCCACCATCACCACCGTGTAGCCCTTCTTCTTGAGCATCAGGATCATCCGTGCCAGCGCCTGCACGATCACCGGCGCCAGCCCCTCGGAGATCTCGTCGAGCAGCAGCAGGTTGGCCCCGGTGCGCAGGATGCGGCCCACCGCCAGCATCTGCTGCTCGCCGCCCGACAGGCGCGTGCCCTGGCTCTGGCGGCGCTCCTTCAGGTTGGGGAACATCTCGTAGATCTCGGCTTCGCTCATGCCCTTCTGCGCCGCGCCGCCCTTCATCTTCAGCGGCGGCGGCAGCAGCAGGTTCTCCTCGCACGACAGGCTGGCGAAGATGCCCCGCTCTTCCGGGCAATAGCCGATGCCGCAATGCGCGATCTTGTGCGTCGGCATGCCGATGGTCTCGGTGCCGTTGACGCGGATCGAACCCTTGCGCTGGCCGGTCAGGCCCATGATGGCGCGCAGCGTGGTGGTGCGCCCGGCGCCGTTGCGGCCCAGCAGGGTCACCACCTCGCCGGGGTTCACGGTCAGGTCCACGCCATGCAGGATGTGCGATTCGCCATACCAGGCGTGCAGGTCCTTGATCTCTAGTGCGGGCGTTGTGCTCATCCTGGCTCCTCAGTGCGCGCCCTGCAGTTCGGCATCGACGGTGCCCATATAGGCCTCCATCACGCGCGGGTCCTTCGATACTTCGGCGTACGGCCCTTCGGCCAGGATCGCGCCACGCTGCAATACCGTGATCTTGTCGGCGATCGACGAGACCACATTCATATTGTGTTCGACCATCAGGATGGTGCGCCCCAAAGCCACCTTGCGGATCAGTTCGGTGACGCGCGACACGTCTTCATGGCCCATGCCCTGGGTGGGCTCGTCCAGCAGCATCAGCTCGGGCTCCATCGCCAGCGTGGTGGCGATCTCCAGCGCGCGCTTGCGGCCGTATGGCAGGTTGACGGTCACGGTGTCGGCCGCGTCGGTCAGGCCGACCTGTTCGAGCAGTTCCATGCCGCGCCCGTTGAGCGTGTCGAGGGTGTTCTCGCTGCGCCAGAAATGATAGGAAGTGCCGAGTTGCCGCTGCAGCCCGATGCGCACGTTTTCCAGCACCGTCAGGTGCGGGAACACGGCCGAGATCTGAAACGAACGGATCACGCCACGGCGGGCGATCTGCGCGGGTTTCTCGCGCGTGATGTCGATGCCGTTGAACAGGATCGTACCGGTGGTCGGCTCGAGGAACTTGGTGAGCAGGTTGAAACATGTGGTCTTGCCGGCCCCGTTGGGGCCGATCAAGGCATGGATGGACCCGCGGGCTACCCGCAGATTGACATCGCTTACCGCCGTAAACCCCTTGAATTCCTTGGTGAGGTTCCGCGTTTCCAGGATCGTGTCTTGTTGATTCATGGTCTCCTGCCCGCCCTCTTGCCGCGGCGCCGGCTTCTGGTCGGCACCGCCAAATGGTCAGAACTGTGGTGCCTGCCGCACCACCACGGCACAGGTCGCGCCAATCCATCGCGCTCCCCGTGGCTTGCGGCGTTGGCGCCGCTTGTCCTTTTGCCAGCCGCGCCGCGCCCTCGCCGAACGCGCGGCGCGCCCCCGGCGAGGGCGCGCCAATGTGAGCGGTGCTGCACGGCAGCCCGGCGTCTATTGTGTGCGTCTGCTGCGTCGCAAAACATCCGGGTTTGCACTGATTATGAAACATGAACCAGATGTCAGGTTGGTGTCAGGATCGCCTCGGGTTTGCGGCAGGCCTGGGGACTCAGGCCTGGGTTGCGGCGCCCGCCTTGGCGGCAAGCGGCGCTTGCGCCGGGGACGCGGCGCCGTCCACGACCTTGCCTGCCGCGCCGCTCGCACGCTGGCGCCGGTCTTCGCGGATCATGTCGCTCGCGCGCTCGGCGATCATGATGGTGGGCGAGTTGGTATTGCCCGAGGTGATCAGCGGCATCACCGATGCATCGACCACGCGCAAGCCGTCGATACCGAGCACGCGCAGGCGCTGGTCCACCACGGACTCGGGATCGTCAGGCCGGCCCATGCGGCAGGTGCCCACCGGATGGAAGATGGTGGTGCCGATCTCGCTCGCGGCCTGGGCCAGCTCCTCGTCGGTCTGGAGCGCCGCGCCGGGCAGCCATTCCTGCGGCTTGTAGGGCGCCAGGGCCGGCGCCGCCACGATGCGCCGCGTCAGGCGCAGCGAATCCGCCGCGACCTTGCGGTCGGTATCGGTGGACAGGTAGTTGGGCGCGATCACCGGCGCATGGCGAAACTCCGGATCGGCGATATGCACGCTGCCGCGCGAGGTCGGGCGCAGGTTGCACACGCTGGCGGTGAACGCGTTGAAGCGATGCAGCGGGTCGCCGAACTTGTCGAGCGATAGCGGCTGCACGTGATACTCCAGGTTGGGCCGCGCGTACGACGCGTCCGAGCGCGCGAACGCGCCCAGCTGCGACGGCGCCATGCTCATCGGGCCGCTCTGGTTGACCGCGTACTGCAGGCCGATGCCGAGCTTGCCCCACCAGCTGCCCGCGCGCGTATTGAGCGTACGCACGCCCTCCACCTTCACCACGCTGCGCAGCTGCAGGTGGTCCTGCAGGTTCTCGCCCACGCCGGGCAGCGCATGGCGCACGGAGATGCCCATCGCCTGCAGCCGCTCGGGCTGCCCGATGCCGGACAGCTCCAGCAACTGCGGCGTATTGACCGCGCCCGCGGCCAGGATCACCTCCTCGCGCGCCGCCACCGTAAAGGGCTGCCCGCCGCCGAGATAGGCCACGCCGCTGCAACGCCGTCCATCGAACGTCAGCGCGCTGACATGGGCGCCGGTGACGATGGTCAGGTTGGGCCGTTCGGCCGCGCCGCGCAGGAAGGCCTTGGCGGTATTCCAGCGGATGCCGCGGCGCTGGTTGACCTCGAAGTAGCCCACGCCGAAGTTGTCGCCGCGATTGAAATCGTCGGTGCGCGGGATGCCGGCCTGCCCGGCGGCGTCCATGAAGCGCTCCAGGATGTCCCAGCGCAACCGCTGCCCTTCCACGCGCCATTCGCCGCCGGCGCCATGGAATTCGTCGCCGCCGCGATGATGGTCCTCGCTGCGCTTGAACAGCGGCAGCACATTGTCCCAGCGCCAGCCGTCGTCGCCGGTCAGGCGCGCCCAGTCGTCATAGTCCTCGCGCTGCCCCCGCATATAGATCATGCCGTTGATCGACGACGAACCGCCCAGCACGCGCCCGCGCGGATAGCCCAGCGAGCGGCCGTTCAGCCCGGCCTGCGCGACGGTGCGGTACATCCAGTCGGTGCGCGGGTTGCCGATGCAATACAGGTAGCCCACCGGAATGTGGATCCAGTGATAGTCGTCGCGCCCGCCGGCTTCGAGCAGCAGCACGCTCACCTCGGGGTCCTGGGTCAGGCGGTTGGCCAGCACGCAGCCGGCCGAGCCGGCGCCGACGATGATGTAGTCGTAAGTCTCCATGCTTTTTTCTTGTCAGGCCTTGCGCCGCGTTGGAATGGGTTGAAGACGAACCCGCGCGGGAACGCCCCGCCGGGCTTGCGAATGCCCGCGGACCTGCGCAGGCTGCCAAGCTTTGGCCACGGTCGCGCGCAATGGTTCAGGTGGAGGCAGCCAGCAACGCATCATGCGCGCTCACGCCGCCTGCGGCTGCAAATGCTTGCGCAACCAGTCGGCAAGCACGGTGAATACCTCGTCGCGCAACGGCTGCGCCTCGTTGAACAGCTCGTGGTAACCGCTGTCGAACCAGCGCCCTTCGCACAGGTCGCGTGGCGCGCTATCGCAGAAGCGCCGGCTGCCGGCCGGGTCGACGATGCGATCGTCGCCCGCGACCAGCATCAGCGTGGGGGCTTCCAGCAGCATCGCATCGGCCTGCGCCTGCGCCATGCCATGCAGGAACGTCTCGAGCACGCCGGCGCTGATGGTGCCCTGCACCATCGGATCGGCACGATAACGCGCCACCGTCGCCGCATCGTGCGACAGATAGCGCGCATCGATCGGGTTGGGCACCCGCAGACGCGGCACCAGCGTCAGCAACAAGCGGTGCAGCGTCAGCATCGGTGCCGACAGTTTCAGTGCCAGCGCCGGCGACGACAGCACCAGCGCGCGCACGGGCCGCAGGCGTGCGGTAGCGAATCGCGCGGCCACCAGGCCGCCCATGCTGTGGCCCAGCAGGAACGGCAGTTCCTTCCACTGGCTCACGGCCGCGTCGTGGATTTCGGTGAGATCCTCGACAAAGACATCCGGGTGCTCGGCCACCATGCGTGGACCGCCGCTGGCGCCGTGGCCGCGCTGGTCGTAGGCGCGCACGCGCAGCCCCAGGCCGCACAGCAGCTCGGCCACGTGCTGGTAGCGGCCGCAGTGCTCGCCCAGGCCGTGCACCAGCAAGAGCGAGCCGGTGGCCTCGGGGAAGGATTCGGAATCGGGCTGCCAGGTACGCAGCAGCAGCTGCGTGCCGTCGCGCATGCGCTGGCGGCTTTCGGCGGGAACGATGGGCCGTGCCTGCGCCACGGCACCGGGACCAGCGTCACCGGCCTCGCCGGCACCACCGCCGGCAAGGCTCGCGGGCGCCCCGGCAGGAGCAGCGGTACTAGGTCGATCCATGCGATTGGTCTCCATCTCTGTTCCGCTACGGTGGTGCTGGTTCTGGCGCTACGGTTGCACTGGCCGCCGCCACGCGCGGCTAGGTGGCCGCCGTGCCGTCCCCTTCATGGGCGTGGCGATGGCGAGCCGGCATCGCCACGCCGCCTGCGCCATGCTCCGCGTCGCCGGTCTCATCCAGCCCGGCCCTCGCCATGTCCGCCAAAATCGGGCAATCGGGCCGCGCGTCGCCGCTGCAGGCCTCGGCCAGCTGGCGCAGCGTATCGCGCATGGCGGCCAGTTCGGCGATGCGCTGCTCCAGGTCCGCCACGTGGCGCAAGGTGAGCGCCTTCACGTCGGCGCTGGCGCGCGCGCGGTCGTGCCACAAGGACAGCAGGCCGCGTATCTCATCCAGCGAGAACCCGAGATTACGGGCACGCCGTACGAAGCGCAAGGTGTGCACCGCGCGCTCGTCGTAGCGGCGGTAGCCCCCCTCGCTGCGCGGTGGCGCCGCCAGCAGGCCGATGGCCTCGTAGTGCCGGATCATCTTGGCGGAGACGCCGGATGCATGTGCCGCTTCACCGATATTCATGTTCTGTCTCCGCCGGCTTCCAGCGCCGCAGCAGCAGTGCATTGCCGACCACGCTCACGCTGGAGAATGCCATGGCCGCGCCGGCCACCACCGGGTTGAGCAGACCGGCCGCTGCCAGGGGGATACCGATCACATTGTAGAAGAAGGCCCAGAACAGGTTCTCGCGAATCTTGCGCACCGTGCGGTGCGAGATCGCCAGCGCATCGGCCACCAGCGCCGGATCCCCGCGCATCAGCGTGATGCCGGCGGCATGCATGGCCACGTCGGTGCCGGTCGACATGGCGATGCCGACATCGGCCGCGGCCAGCGCCGGCGCATCGTTGATGCCGTCGCCCACCATCGCCACCACAGTGCCGCCCGCCTTTAGGCCATTGACGCGCTCCGCCTTGTCGGCCGGCAGCACTTCCGCCTGCACCTCGTCCAGCCCGAGCATCTCGGCCACCCGCGCGGCGGCGCCCTTGTTGTCGCCGGACAGCATCACCGTGCGCACACCAGCGGCACGCAGCCGTTCGATCGCGGCGCGTGCGCCGGGCTTGACGGCGTCGCCGAAAGCGACCAGGCCCAGCACGCGGTTTTGCGCAGGCGACGCATCCTGCGCGCCCGTCTCGATCAGCCAGGACACCGTACGCCCCTGCTCCTGCAGCGCTCGCGCCCGCGCGTCCAGCGTACCTGCCGCTGCGCCCAGCGCAGCACGCAGGCGTTCGCTGCCAAGCTGCAGCGCCACGCCGTCCACCTTGCCGGCCAAGCCCATTCCCGGCAGCGCGCGCACATCGCCAGCCGCCGGCGCCGCGATGCCGCGCGCCCGGGCTGCCGCCAGCACCGCATGCGCCAGCGGATGCTCGCTGCCGGCCTGCAGCGCGGCCAGGCGTGCCAGCAGGCGTTGCTCCTCGTCTGCGCCGGCACCGTCAGGCACCGCCAGCGCGACCACTTCCGGCTTGCCCACCGTCAGCGTGCCGGTCTTGTCGAAGGCCACCACCTTGACCCGGTGCGCCACTTCCAGCGCCTCGGCGTCCTTGATCAGGATGCCGGCGCGGGCACCCGCGCCGGTGCCCGCCATGATCGCGGTCGGCGTGGCCAGGCCTAGCGCGCAGGGGCAGGCGATCACCAGCACCGCCACCGCGTTGAGCAAGGCCGTTTCCCAGTTGCCGCCGACGACGCCCCAGCCCAGCAGCGTGGCCAGCGCGATACCCAGCACCACCGGCACGAACACCGAACTGACGCGGTCGACCATGCGCTGGATCGGCGCCTTGGCCGACTGCGCGTGCTCGACCATGCGGATGATGCGGGCCAGCACTGTCTCCGCGCCCACCGCCACGGTACGCGCGACCAGCCGGCCTTCGTAATTGATGGCGCCGCCGGTCAACAGCGCGCCGGGCTCCTTGGGCACCGGCAGGCTCTCGCCGGTCAGCATCGATTCGTCGGCATGGCTGCTGCCTTCGACCACTTGCGCATCCACGGGCACGCGTGCGCCCGGCAGCACCACGATCTCGTCGCCCACCCGTACCGAGCCGAGCGGCACCGTGACTTCGCCGCCATCGCGGCGCACGATCGCGCTATCGGGACGCAGCGCGGCCAGCGCGCGGATGGCGTCCGCGGTCTGGCGCTTGGCGCGCGTCTCCAGCCACTTGCCCAGCCGCACCAGCGTGATGACCACCGCCGCGCTTTCGAAGTAGAGGTGCGGCATGCCGTGGGCGCCGCGCCACATCAGCCACAGCGACAAACCATAGGCCGCCGAAGTACCGAGCGCGACCAGCAGGTCCATATTGCCAGCGCCCGCGCGCACGGCCTTCCAGCCCGCCCGATAGAAACGCCAGCCGAACACGAACTGCACCGGCGTGGCCAGCAGCCACTGCACCCAGGCCGGCAACATCCAGTGCACGCCGAGCCATTGCGCCACCATCGGTGCCAATAGCGGCAGCGACAGCGCCGCCGATATCGCCACCGGCCACGGACCGGACCAGAAGCCCTCGCCTGCCGCGCCCGCTGGCGCTTCGCCACCCACCGGCACGGCGCCATAGCCGGCGCGCGCGACTGCCGCGGCCAGCCCATCGGCATCCACGGCGCCGCGCATCACCGTGACCTCGGCCCGCTCGGTCGCCAGGTTGACGTGCGCCTCCACCACGCCCGGCACGGCCTTCAGGGCGCGCTCGACACGGGCCACACAGGACGCGCACGTCATGTCGCTGATGGACAAGTCAATGGCATGGTGCGGCACCTCGTAGCCGGCGGCCTTCACCGCCTCGGCAGCGGCCGGCAGCACCGCCGCGCTATCGGCTTCCAACGTGGCCTCTTCGGTGGCGAGGTTAACGGCGACCTGCCGCACGCCAGGCACTTTGCCCAGCGCGGTCTCGACGCGCCGCACGCACGAGGCGCACGTCATGCCGCCGATCGGCAGCCGCCATTCGGCAGCCGGCGCTTTTGCCGACGCGCCGGGTACTGGAAGAAGTTGGGAATTAGCGGGCATGGCCTGACGCAATGAGATTCAAGGTGACGACCAACACATGATGGACCTTACCATGTTGGGAAGGTCAAGGCCGAACGCAAGCAATGCATGCGCCACCTGCACCAATCGGGATGGCATCGAGCGGCCTTGCGCTTCCCATCGTGGGAAGGTGCAAACTTCAGGGGTAGATGCCAGTCCGGGCCGGCCAGCGCAGCGGTGGGTACGCTTTTTTGGAGCGGCAGGACGCTTTCTTCACATCCATTGCTACAGGAGATTCCAGATGATCCGGTTCCAGGTTGAAGGCATGTCGTGCGGCCACTGCGTGGGCGCCATCACGCGCGCTGTGCAGGCGCTCGATCCGGCCGCGAAGGTGTCGGCCGACATTCCCGCGCAAGCAGTCACGGTGGAAGCCGCCGCCAGCAGCCAGGCCCTGCGCGAAGCGATCGAGGCGGCGGGCTATCCCGTCAAGGGCGGCGCATAAGCCGGCGCGGCGGGCATGGCTCGCCGCTGCCGCCAGGCAAACGGGCGCCTCGCGAGGCGCCCGTTTGCCTGGCGGCTACCCCGCAGCTTAGAAGCGGTAGCCGACGCTCAGGAAGGTCACCACCGGATCGATCTTGATCTTGGTATGCGACACCACGGTGGCATTGCCCGCCGGACCGGCGTTCTGCGTAGTGAGCGTGGCGGTGCTGGACAGCGGCAGGTAGGAAACCGACAGGCCGACAAACCAGTTGTCGGTCACGGCGTAGTTCGCACCGACATTGAAGACCGCGTTCCACGAACTCTTGGCGCTGGCCGTCATCGTGGCGTTCGGGCCGAACTCGGACTTCACGAAGGTCTGGTTACTGATGGTTTCGTCGGTGAACCACGTGTAGTTCACGCCGATGCCCACATAGGGACGGAACTTGGACTTCGCTTCCAGGAAGTGGTACTTGACCACAAACGCCGGGCTCCATTGCTTCACGTTGCCCACCGTGCCGTACTTGGAGAACGTGCCCGAGCCCTGCACATCGTGCTTCGGCGGAATGCCGACAACGAGCTCGCCCGAGATGTTGTCGGTGAAGAAGTGTCCGAATGCGATGCCGAGCGTGTCTGCGGACTTGATCTTGGCACTGGTACCGGGTTCGGTCTGACCAACGGGAAAACCGTTGATGCTATCGACCACCAGCGGGTTGGCCGAATTGGTCGGCATCACGCGGAACCAGCCCAGGCTGACGATATTGCTGCCGGCGCTTTGCGCTTGCGCAGCGCCGGCAATCAGCATGGCTACGCTGGCCAGCAGGAACTTCTTATGGGACATGCCTCTTACTCCTGGTTAATTCTCTACCCGAGGCACGCATTATCCTGTCTGATATGACCCACTTGTTTCAAGCGCTTAACACATTTGTAGAAGCGCCTCCCAAAAGTACGGGTTAACCATTAAAAAAGCGGCAAATCACGGTGGAATCGCGCGCGAAACTGTACCGAATTTGCGACGCTCGCCGGCCGAAAATCCTGCTGCGCCGGATAGGCCTACCTGGTACAAGGGAATTCCGGCGACCCTCGCACCTGGCGAGGTGTCAGGCGGCCGCGCTGGCCAGCACGCAGGCGGCCAGGTCCCACAAGGCGTAGCCGACGCTTTTGAACACCACCGGGCTGCCCCGGCGCGCGCG
Organism: Cupriavidus sp. 01T418; assembly: GCF_056398885.1. Lineage (NCBI taxonomy): Bacteria > Pseudomonadati > Pseudomonadota > Betaproteobacteria > Burkholderiales > Burkholderiaceae > Cupriavidus > Cupriavidus sp. 01T418. The sequence continues at coordinate 12,488 of NZ_JBFTQG010000020.1, read as the reverse complement.
CAGCTCGGCGGCGGCGAGGATGGCCTGCTCGAAGGGCTGCACGGTGGCCCAGTCGATGCCAGCCTGCAGCAGGTCGCCCGCCTCCTCCTCGATGCCGAACAAGGTGTCGGCCAGTAGCCGGCCATGCGCCGAGGCCGCCTGGCACAGCGCCGGCGGCAGCTCGCACATCTCCGGACGGAAGGCGCCCACCGCGGCGATGAAATGCTCGTCGCGCCACAATCCACTGTCCAGGTCAGGCAGCACCGGGGTCAGGCTGGACGTCACGGTCACCACCATCGACACGCGCGGCAGGACGATGCTGGCGTCGGCTACCGTCTGCGCGTCGACGCCAAGCGTGCGCGCATGCGCGGCGAGGGCCTCGGCCTTGGCGGTCGTGCGCGAATGCAGCCACACGCGGCGCGGCGCCAGGCCGGCGACGAAGGCTTCGAGATGCGTCTGGGCCTGCACGCCGGCACCGATGATCAGCAGTTCCCCGCCAGGCTCCGGCGCGAAGGACTGCGCCGCCAGCAGCGACACGGCGGCGGTACGCCGGCCGGTCACGGTGGGCCCGTCCAGCAACGCCAGCCGCTGCCCGGTATGGGCGTCGGCCACCACCACCTCACCGAGGATATTAGGCAAGCCGCGCTGCGGATTACCGGGGTGCACCGTGATGTTCTTGGTCATCACCAGTTCGCGGTTACGCGCGGGCATCACCAGCAGCGTGCCTTCGCCGCCCGCCGCATCGCCCACCGGCAGGGCGATGCGTGGCGGCGCCATGGCCGTGCCCGCGCGCAACTCGGCCAGCATGTCGGCAATGGCGCGGGCCAGCGCGGGATAAGGCAGGCGGGCCGCGGTCTGGGCGGCGTCAAGCAGGGCAAGGGACACGGCGGGTGGCTCCGGCGGCGGTTCGCGATGCTGGATTATCCGCGAACTCGCCGCCGGCGCCGCACACCCGGCAGGCTCAATGCGCCAGCAAGGCTGCTATCTCCAATATCCAGGCCAGGTACTGATGCCACCCAAGGATGCCACCCAAGCTGCGCGTGTTCGTCGAATTCCTCATGGCACGCGCGCCGCTCGCGCCGGCGTGGCCTTCGCCACCGCGCCGCGCACTTCGATGCCGATCCGGTCCACCACCTTGCCGGCACCGTCCAGCAACGCCACTTCATGCCGGCCGGGCCAGGGCAGCCAGGCCACTTGCCCGCCCCGTCCGAGCGGCTTGCCGTCGATGCGCCAGCTGACGCGTTGCGCGGTCTGTCCGCTGACGCCCTCGGCGTGGAACCACACGCGCTGCGCCATTGGCGGGATATCGGGATCGAGCGCGAACACGGTGCCGTCGGCAGGGCTGGCGATGGCGGCTACCGCATTGTCCGTGCGTGCGGCACCCCGAACGCTATCCGCGCTGGCCACATTGACCACCCGCATTGCGGTTCCGGCAAGAAAGACTTCCTCGCGCGCGGGTTCGAGACCATTCGCGAAGCGCAGCGGTACGCGCTCCACGCCCGCGGGCATGGCCGGCGCCACGCTCGGCACCGAGCGGTGCAGAGCCTCCATGATTTCGTGCCACACCGGCGCAGCGCCGGACACGCCCGACACCTCGTGCATGCTCGCGCCGCTGGCATTGCCTACCCACACGCCCACGGTGTAGCGCTGCGACCAGCCCACGCACCAGTTGTCGCGCATGTCCTTCGACGTGCCCGTCTTGACCGCGGTCCAGAAACGCGTGGTGAGCGGACTGTCGAGACCGAAGGTGCGCGCACGCGCGTGGCGGTCCGATAGCACGTCCGCAACCAGGTAGCTGGCGGCCGGCGACATCACCGGGCGCGCCGCCACCGGCGCCGCATCGGTACGCAAGCGCGCGGGCGCATAACGCCCGCCATTGGCGAAGGCGCGATAGGCATTGGTGAGCGCGGCCAGCGGCACATCGGCGCTGCCCAGCGCCAGGCTGTAGCCGTAGTAGTCGCCAGCCTGCGCGAGCGGCAGCCCGAGCGCGGTCAGGCGCTGGTGAAATCGATACGGCGTGACCATCACCAGCGTGCGCACCGCGGGGACGTTGAGCGACGAAGCCAGCGCCGCGCGCATGCTGACCCAGCCCGCATATTGACGGTCGTAGTTCTGCGGCACATAGAGCCCGCCGCCGCCGCCGGTGGGCAGGTTGACCGGCCGGTCGTCGAGCAGCGAGGCCGTGGTCAGCCGCCGCGCTTCCAGTGCCTGCTCATAGAGAAAAGGCTTGAGCGTGGAGCCGGCCTGCCGCGGCGCCGCCGCGTGATCGACCTGCGTGGCCGCGGACAAGGCGCCCGACGAACCCACGTAGGCGAGCACGTCGCCGCTGGCGTTGTCGATCACCACCACCGCGCCATCTTCCACATTGCGTCCCGCGAGTTCGCGCAGATGACGCTCCAGGCTGCGCGCAGCGACGCGCTGCAGGCCCGCATCGAGGGTGGAAGTGATGGTGGGCGGTACGGTGCCCGCGGTGCGCGCTTGCGCGACCAGCAGGCGGGCAAGATGCGGTGCGAGGCTGGGCGCCATGCCCGGCGCCTGGGCAGACGTCGATACCTTGCCGCCACTGCGCAGCAAGGCGAGTTCCGCAAAGCCGTCGAGGCCATCGCATGCCTGGGGCAATTGCTGTTCGCGCAGGATGCCGCAGGCGCGCTGCGCCACCTGCCGTGCACGTGCATTGGGCGCACGCACCAGCGCCACCGCCAGCGCCGCTTCGCGTGCGTCCAGTCCGCTGGGGTACTTGCCGAACAGCGCCTGCGACAGCGCGGACAATCCCACCAGTTCGCCGCGCAACGGCACCAGGTTGAGATAGGCCTCGAGTATCTGGTCCTTGCTCCAGCCGCGCTCCAGCGCGGCAGCGCGCACGGCCTGCGCCATCTTCTGGCGCACACTGCGGCCGCCATCGGCAAGCCGCAGATCTTCATCGAGCAGCCCGGCGAGCTGCATGGTCAGCGTGGAGGCGCCGCGCGTGCGCGTGTTCCACAGATTGGCCCAGGCGGCGGCGGCCACGCCCTGCCAGTCCACGCCGCTATGTGCATAGAAGCGCTTGTCCTCCGACAGCACGATGGCGGTACGCACCGCCGGCGAAATCTCCGCCAGCGTGACCCAGTCGCCGCGGCGCGCGCGGAAATCGTCGCGCACGCGGGACAAGGCCTCGCCGTGGCGGTCGAGCACCACCACGTCGGCGCTGCGCCAGCTTGCGCGCACGCTGTCGAAGGTCGGCAACGCATGGGCCGGCGCGCTCGCCACGCAGGCAGCGAGCAAGACCGCGCGCAGCATGCACTGGCTTGCGTTCATTCGTTCCGGCCGGCTGCCACGCCGGCCACCAGCAGCACCTGCGCGGCAGCATACGTCCACCAGATGCCCAGCGCGAAGGTGTCGAACGGCACAAGGAAACGCGCGCTGCCGAGCAGCCCGTCCGAGACGGCGAAGAACACCGCGCCGAGCGCGGCCAGCGGCGTCGGCAGCTTCGCCACCAGCGCGGCGCAAACCATCGACGCCAGCGCCACCACATAGACCGAGACCGGCACCACCAACGTGCCCAGGTTGGGCCAGAAGCGCCCGAGCATGACGCCGGCCGCCCCCATCACCGCGCCGCAAGCGAGCAGGCGATGCGCTCGCCAGTCGCCCGCCATCGGCAGCAACAATCCGATGTAGGCGAAATGCGCGAACAGGAAAGCCCCGAGCCCGCCGACAAAGGAGAACGACAGCCATGGCATTGCCAGCAGGAAGTCGCCGATGGCCGAGAACAGCAGTGCCGCCATCAGCCAGCGCCGCTCGCGGCGCGCCGGATGGAAGCGCGCCGCGCGCACCAGCATCAGCGCCATCGCGGTCTTCCACGCCGGCTGGAAAGCAATCTGCCCATTCAACGGCGCGCCGGGTGGCAAATCCATCGCCACGGTGACCAGCAGGCCGCCGTAGACCAGCCCGGCCATCGTGCCGGCCAACCACCATTCGCGCACCCGCGCGGGCATCATCGTTGCAAGCCAGCTCAAGGGCGTGCTCCTACGGTCACTCTGGCATTGGGTTGCGCGCCGAACACATCCGGCGCATACATCGCCTCCACCCGCGTGGGCGGCAAGGCGAACTCACCAGCGTTGTTCAGCCGCACGGTGTATTCCACGGTGGCACTGCCGCGCGGCATGTAGGCGTAATACTCGCGCAAGGCCTGCGGCGTACGCTCGGTGAATGCGGGCCATGCCCCCTTGCGCCGCTCGCCGCGCGAGGCGATCTCCGAATCGCGCCCCAGGCCGCTGCCGAGGATGGTGGCGCCGGCCGGCACCGGGTCGCTCACCACCACCCAGGTCATATCGGCCTGTGCATCGATCTGCAGCTTCACGCGATAGATGTCACCGCGCGACCACTTGCCCGCCACCGCCTGCTCCACCGCCGTCACGCTGCGCGTAATGCGGTAGCCCGCCGACAATGGCGCGGCCAGCGGTACCGCCGCCAGCGCCCGCACGGTGGCCCAGGGTTTGCCGGCGCCTAGCTGATCGGCGCGCAAGGTGGCCGCAACGCCGGCGCGCGGCCATGGCAGGCTGACGCTGCCGCCGGCCACGCCATCGGCTTTCCCGGCACGCGCCCAGTCGAAGCTGCGCGCGGCTTCCGGCATGCCTTCCAGCGTCACGCGCGTCGCGCCCGCCACCGGCGTCTTCTCGAAGGCGTGCGCAAAGCGCGTGATCGCCAGCGATCCCCAGGCGTTGGCCGTGGTGGTGCCCCAGGCGCCGCGCATCTGGCGGCCGAGCAGGCCGGTCGCCAATTGCGCGCTCTCGTCCTTCCAGCCAGGCAGGTCGAGCGACAGCGACAGCAGGCGCGCGGCGTTGAGATCGCCGCCGCTCATCAGCCACCACCAGTTGTCATCGCGCTCGGTGGAGAACGCCAGCCGCGTGCCCTGCACCGTCAGCCGCGAACGCAGGATCTGCTGCGCTTGCGCCAGCCGCTCCTCGCGCTGCGGGATATCCTGCACGCGCGACAACAAGGCGATCCAGTCGAGCAGCGCCGAGGTTGGCCACTGCGCCGGCAGGATCTGGATCGACCCGAGCATGCGCGCCTGCGCATGCCCGCTGCGCGAGAGCGCTTCGAGCGCGGCCAGCTTGCGCACTTCCAGGTCCTGCGTCGGCGCCCAGCGCTCGCGCTTGATGCGGCCCTCGACGAAGGCAGCCAGCCCGCGTTCCATGCGCTCGCGGGCTTCGTCGGGCAGGCGTAGCGGCAAGCCCGCGCGCACCGCTTCGTCGGACACGGCCAGCAGGTAGGCGGTCAAGACCTCGCTGCCGGCGTTCCCTTCGTTCTGCAGCGGGAAATACGCGGCCAGCCCATCGTCATCGAGATAGCCGGGCAGTTGCGCCGTCAACGCGTTCCACTGCGCCGCATCGCCCAGCCCGACCGCGCGCGAAGCGCGCTGCTCCAGGCACGAGAACGGATAGTTGCGGAACCAGTCACGCACGCCCGGCATGCCGCCGGCCAGCGAGGCTTGCAGATTCACCTGCAGGCCACCGCGCGGCTGGCCCGCGGCATCCGCGAGCGCGCCCTGCGGCGCGCGTACCGGCACCGCGAGGTTGGGCGCCAGTTGCGCCAGCGTGGCTTGCTGCACGGTGAGCGGGACCGCTGGCACCAGTTGCTGCGAGAGCTTCACGCGATCGCTGGCGCCGCCGGTCTTGCCGGTCTCGGTGGCTTGCACCTCCCACTGCACGGTCCCTTCCTGCACCAGCGATCCCGCGGGCAACAGCGGCGCGCTGACGTCCCAGCCGATCTCGTGCGATTCGCCGGCGGGAATCTCCACGGCCTGCGCCGCCAATGCTTGCGGCTGGGCGGCCTGCCCCGGCGGGCTGACGCGTGCCACGGCCTGCACCGTCATGGCGCGCTGCGTCGTATTGCGCAACGTGAACATCGCGCGGTAACGGTCCTCCTCGCGCACCACCGGCGGCAGGCCCGAGATCAGTTGCAGATCCTGCGTGGCGGCGATGCTTGCGCTGCCGCTGCCGAAGCGGTTCACGCCCAGGTCCGCCACGGCGACAATGCGGAAACGCGTGAGCGAATCGTTGAGCGGCACCGTCAGCATGGCCCGCCCTTCGCCATCGAGCTGCACGCGCGGATTCCACAGCAGCAAGGTATCGAACAACTCGCGCGTGGGGCTCTTGCCGCCGCCGCCGCCTGCCGGCACCGCCTTGCGGCCGTAATGGCGCCGGCCGATGATTTCCATCTGCGCGGTAGCCGTCTCCACGCCATAGCTGCGCCGACTCAGCATCGCATCGAGCAGGTCCCAGCTGGTGTTCGGCATCAGCTCCAGCAGCGCTTCATCCACCGCGGCGAGCGCGACTTCGCCATTGGCCGCGGGCTTGCCATCCGGCAGCTTCACCTGCACCGCAACCTGCGCCTTGCCGCGCACCGGATAGCTGGTCTTGTCCGGCGTCACCTTGACATCAAGCTTGTAGCCCTCGTTGCCCACGCGGATTTCCGCCAGCCCGAGGCGGAACGCCGGCTTGGACAGATCGACCAGCGCCGTGGGCGCGGCATATTCCCGGCCCTCGCTGCGGAACGCCTGCCACCACTCGGCAGGCTGGCGCCAACCCCACGTGAAGAAGGAATACCAGGGCACCTCGCGCAAGCGGCCGCGCAGCGCCAGCACCGACACATACACATTGGGGCCCCACTCGGGCTTGACCTTGACCCGCACCGTGGGATCGCGCCCGTTCAGCTCCACCACGCTCGTTTCCAGCACGCCTTCGCGCTCCACCGCCACCAGCGCGGTGGCGTGGCGGAACGGCATGCGCACCTGGAACACGGCGGTGTCGCCCGGCGCGTAAGCCCTCTTCTCGGGCAGCACGTCGATGCGGTCGTTGTTCCCGCCGCCGAACCACAATTCGCCCTGGCGCGTCACCCACACGGTAGTCGCCGCCTGCGATACACGTCCCGAGTTATCGCGGGCCTGCGCGATCAGTTCCACCTGGCCGGCCTCGGGCAGCGACACCTCGCATTGCATGCGGCCCTGCGCGTCGGTGCGGCTCTCGCACACGCTGCCGAGATCCTTGCTCTCGTTGCGATTGTCGTAGCGATAGAAGCCGCCCACCACGCGCTTGCGCACAGAAGTGGTAGTGCGCAATTGCGCGCGCAGCGCGATCGGCACATTGGCCTGCGGCCGTCCTTGCGGATCGAGCGCCACGGCGTGCACCAGGAGCTTCTGCCTGACCGAGACCCAGCTCTCCGCACGGATCCCCGCCACCACGCCCGCCGGCCACATCGGCACGGTTTGCCGCAGCGTCTGGATCTCTCCGTTGGGGTCGGCAAAACCCGACTCCACCACGAGGTCCTTGGGCTCATCCAGCCTGGGCATGTTCTTCAGCGTCAGCGTGCCGCCGCCATTCTTGTCCAGCTTCAGCGGCAGCTTGTCGGCGACCAGCTTCTGCGCCTCGTCGCGCTGCGCCGCACCTTCCTCGCCTTCGTCCTCGTCGCCGCTGCTGTCCTTGCGCGGTTTGCGCGGCGCGTCGAAGGCATAGCCCTCATAGTCGGCAAAGCGCACGTACTTGTCGTGCAGCAGCGCCGACACCTGTACCGGCAGCCCCGCCGCGCCGCCGCCCGATACGTAATGCACTTCCACGTTGAGCGGCACCTCCGGCGGTGCCACCAGCGCCCCGCCGCTGCCGGCCTTGAGCGTGCCCGCCAGTACCGGCAGGCGGAACGCCTCGACGCGGAAGCTGCCGCCATCCAGCACGCGATCCTTCGCATCGCTGAACGATACCGAGTAGACACCCAGGCTGGCAGCCTGCGGAATCGCGAAGGTGTTCTCGGCGCTGCGCCCGCCGGTGGCGGTGGTGCGCCACTGCACCGGCTGTTCGTAGGTCTGGCCGCTGCCTTCGTGAACGATGATCATTTTTTCCGGCAAGGGATCGCTCGCCGGCGGCAGCGCGAACCCGTTCGCGGTCTCGGCGCGGATCAGGTGCTTCATCGACACCGTTTCCCCCGCGCGCAGCAAAGTGCGGTCGAAGATGGTGTGGAGGCGCACGTCCGGCATCGCGCTGGTGTCGGTCGGCACATTGAAGCGCCAGCTCTCGATGCCCTGGTTCCAGCCGGACATCACGAAGGCCATATCGGCCTGGCCGCGCGCCTGCGGATGGTCGGCGGCGATGCGCGCCGATACGAAATAGCCCGACAGTCCGGTGTCGTCGCAACTGCGTCCGCGCACGTCGTCCAGTCCGTTGAAGCTGGCCAGCCCAGCGGCACCGGTGCGGCCCGATGCCAGCAGCTTGCCGCTGCAATCGCGCAGCGCCACCGCGGCATTGGCCACCGGCTTGCCATCGTCGAGCGTGGTCACCCAGGCCAGCGCCGTCATCTTGCCGGAGCCGCGCGCGAGTTTGAAATGCACGCCGAGATTGGTCACCAGCGCGGCGGTGCGCACGTACATCGGCGCAGGCTTGTCCAGCAGTGCCTCGCCGAGCACCGGCGACGCGATCTCCACCACATGAAAGCCGGCTTCAGGCAAGGGAATGCCCACCACCTCGAACGGGCGCGGCGCCTTGCCGCCCGGCTCCGACAATTGCGGGATAGCAAGCTTGCGCGCGCCGGCCACACCATCGAGCAGCGAGACCGAGCGGGTTTCGATGGAGGGTGCGTCGCGCGGGTTGTTCACGGCAGAAGGCGAGCGGCCCGCAAGAATGGCATTGAGTTCGCCCCGGGTCCAGCTGCCCTCGTGAAACCGGCGCACCAGCCCGTACCAGCGCAGCACGGCGCCGTCGTCGTCCACCTTGAGGCGGCGCACGGTGCCCGCTTGCGCGCGCACGCCCAGTACGGGCAGGTCCGCCTCGACATTGCGCAGCGTCACCGGCAGCAGCGCAGGGTAGTCGGCCGGCGACTTGCCCTTGGGCAGTTCGCCAAAGCGCTCGAGCACGCCGAACGGCGCGGCCGGGAATTTGGCTAGCGGCGGCATCGCTGCCGTGCTCACCTCGAGTGGGAACAGGTCGGCATTGGACAACGCGCGGCCGCTGTCGTCCTTCAGGCCGGCGGGTACCGACAGCGTGAACCCGGTCTTCTCGGCAAAGGGCGGCGTGAAGGTGACACTGCTGACGGGCGCATCACGCGCCGCGCCCGGCTCGAATTGCGGGGCGCGCGGGCCTTTCGGCGTATTGAGCAGGATATGCTCCGCGTCCTTGCGCGAGATCGGCGCCGAGAACGCCAGCGAGATCGGACGCAACGGCGTGCAAGGGGACTGCGCGCGTTCGCGCTCGCAAGTAAAGCTGGCGGTGAAAGGCTCGCGCACGGTGTAGTCGAGGCGCCGTTCGTCGCGCGTGGCCAGGCCCGAAGGCGTGGCGATGCCGCTGCCCAGCACCAGCTGCATGCGCGCGCCGGACGGCAGGCGCTGCTGGCAGGCCAGCAGGTGCACAGTGTCGGCCTCGTCGGCCTTCAGCTTCCAGCGCAGCGCGGCCAGCACGGCGTCGCGCTCCTTGCCATCAAGCAAGCGTACCGGGATACGTTCCCCCAGGCCCTGTGCCTGGCACCACGCCGCAGTGCGCACCGAGTCGGCGGTGGCCGGTCCGTTGAAGCGCAGCGCGAAAACCTGGTCTTCCTCGATCTCGCCGTCGCCGGGCCGCGCCGCCACCACGGTAGGGCCGCCGGTTTCGAAGCGGTACTCCGGCTTGCCGGCGTAGGCCTTGCCCGCCTCGCTCTTCAGGCCCGCGACCACGCGCACCGAGCATTTGACGCCGGGCGGCAGGTCGCGCGCAAAATTGAACACCCAGTTCTTGGCGTCGATCCAGCGCGCCTGTCCGGCGGTCGCGCTGCCGCTGCAGGACACCACCGCGGGCGGACTTGCCTGCGCATCGCCCAGCGGCACCATCGCTTCGTCGAACCGGATCGCCACCTGCCGCACGCGCGACACTTCGCCCTCCGGCGAGAAGCGCACGATCTGCGCCGCCTGGGCCGGGCCCGGCATCGTCGCCAGCACAACCTGCAGGCAAGCCGCGGCAGCCCACCCGGCCCACGCATACCCACCACGTTTCGCACGCTTGTCCAGCCGAGCGACGATCTGCATTGTCCTGCCCCCCCCGTTTGCGGCACCCGGCGAGGGTGACATGCGCCGATGGCAAGCGCAAGTCCGGGCACCAGGCGCGGGCCCGCCGGCTATCGCAAATGCGACAGCGGCAGCGGCCCGTCGCGCTTGAGCGCGGTGAGCACGATATTGGAACGCACGCTCTCCACGCCCGGCACGCGCATCAGCTTCTTCATGGTGAATTCGGCAAGGGTCGGCAGGTCGGGCACCATGATGCGCAGCAGGTAGTCGGCCTCGCCCGCCACGGAGTAGCACTCCTGCACCTCCTCCAGCAGCAGGATGTCCTCCCGGAAACGCTCGACGATGGTGTCGCCATGGTGGGCCAGCTTGACGCTGGTGAACACCAGCACGCCGAGCCCGAGCGACGGCGGCGACAGCACCACGCGGTAGCCGGTGATGACACCGTCGGCTTCCAGCCGCGCCAGGCGCCGCCCGATCTGGCTGGGTGAAAGATGGATGCGTTCGGCCAGCTGCTGGTGGGTGGAACGGCCGTCGGTCTGCAAGGCCGCCAGCAGCGCGAGGTCGAATGGGTCGAGGTTGGTCATGATTGGGTCGCTTCGATCGCGTTAATCGGGCAGGAATCGCTTCTTGTTGTGTACTACGCCTGCCGACAGGAATGTCGGCCCTGCGGCGCGGCTTGTGGCAGGCCGATTGTCGACGGCAAGGCACTCGCGCATATATCACGCATAAAATAGCAAATTTCTGCGTGATATACGCATCACATCACGAAAGAAAGCCGTTTTTGCGGGCCATCTGCGTCATCGTCTCAGTAAACTGTGCGGTAATTCTGCAGGAGATAAACCTTATGGACGCCATGGCTACCGCTACCCAGGCAGGCGACGCCCAAGCCAGCTTTGCCGGCACGATGACCGACAAGCTGAAAGAACAATTCGATGCCGGCCTGCTGTCCGGGCAGGAGCTGCGAGACGATTTCACCATCGCGCAGCCGCTGGACCGCTATACCGACATCGACCATGCGGTATGGCGCAAGCTGTACGACCGCCAGGCCACCATGCTGCGCGGCCGCGTCTGCGACGAATTCCTGCAGGGCCTTTCCACGCTGGGCATGGAGCGCGACCGCGTGCCCAGCTTCGACCAGCTCAACGAAACCCTGATGCGCGCCACCGGGTGGCAGGTGGTGGCAGTGCCCGGCCTGGTGCCGGATGCCGTGTTCTTCGAGCACCTGGCCAACCGGCGCTTCCCGGCCAGCTGGTGGATGCGCAAGCCCGAGCAGCTCGACTACCTGCAGGAGCCGGACTGCTTCCACGACGTGTTCGGCCACGTGCCGCTGCTGATCAACCCGGTCTTCGCCAACTACATGGAAGCCTACGGCAAGGGCGGGCTCAAGGCCGCCTCGCTGGGCGCGCTCGACATGTTGGCGCGGCTGTACTGGTACACCGTGGAATTCGGCCTGATCCGCACGCCGCAAGGCCTGCGCATCTACGGCGCGGGGATCCTGTCGAGCCAGGGCGAATCGATCTACAGCCTGGACTCGGCCAGCCCCAACCGCATCGGCTTCGATGTGCGCCGCATCATGCGCACGCGGTACCGCATCGACACCTTCCAGAAGACGTACTTCGTGATCGACAGCTTCGACCAGTTGTTCGACGCCACCCGCCCGGATTTCGCGCCGCTCTACGAGGCGCTGCGCGTGCTGCCCACGCTGGGCGCCGGCGACGTGGCCGCCACCGACCTCGTGCTCAACCGCGGCACGCGCGAAGGCTGGGCCGATAGCGACGACGTCTGAGCCCGGCACGGGCTGCCCGCGCACGCACTTTGTGAAAGAATGGCGGCATGCCCGCCCAGCCCCGTCCCGGCACAGGTCGCACAGGCCGGAAGGCTGGCCGGGCGGGCCGGCTTCACGCTTTTCCGCTTTCCCCTTTTCCCTTTCGGAGCATCGAACCCATCATGTCCCCTGCGCCCCTCGTGCCCCTTTCGCTGGAAGAACGCACACCGCTGCTGGCCGCCCTGCCCGGCTGGAGCCTCGTCAAAGACCGCGACGCAATCCACAAGCGTTTTACCTTTGCCGACTTCAACGCCGCCTTCGCCTTCATGACCCGTGTAGCGCTGGCCGCGGAAAAGGCCGACCACCATCCCGAGTGGTTCAACGTCTACAACCGCGTCGACATCACCCTGTCCACCCATGACGCCAACGGCCTGACCCGGCGCGATACCGACCTGGCCACGTTTATCGAGCGCGCGGCTGCCTCGCTGGCCAAACACTGAGCGTATCGGCTGCAGCAACGGGGCTCGAACTGCTTGCATAAAAGTTGCTCGTTTCCGCTCATTCCTGAATAATTTGAGCATGTCACGCAAGATGGCTGGCTCGGCGCGGTGACAGGAGGCCAGGTCGGCCGGCTCATCATCACGCATAAGGACCGGCTGTTGTGGTTCGGTGCCGAACTGGTGTTCGCCATTTGCGAGGCGAAGCAAGTGGAGGTCATTATTCTGAATCAAGGCGAGGACACGACCG